>VXMP01000076.1 GCA_009841075.1 Acidimicrobiia bacterium
GCTTCAGTCCGGGCATGGCTGACCACGCTCCTTCTTCGGAGGCGGTGGCGGGGGCGGGGGCCCGGCGTAGCCGGGCAAGGTGTGCGAATTTTGCGATTCTGGAGGGTGTTTCCCCAGTTTATAGCGACTTTTCTATGAACCTAATGCTCATGACATTACTGATAACGCTGCCAACCTAAAGGTCAACAATGTTACTGATGACACGGCGAACCTCAGGGGCGGGGAGACAGCCTATGGGGGGCGGTAGACTGGGCGGATGTCCGATTTCAGGGCACCGCTCAGAGACATCCGTTTTACTCTTGACCACCTGGCCGGACTGGAACATCTTCTAAGCCTGGAAGCCTTTCAATCCACCGAACCGGATGTGGTGGACTCCCTGCTGCAGGAATGCGCCCGCTTCGTTCAGGACCTGGTCGCCCCGCTTAACCGGGTGGGAGACATCGAGGGGTCAAGCATCGAGGGCGGGAAGGTGGTCACCCCGTCCGGTTATCGGGAAACCTATCGATCCTACGTGGAGTCCGGATGGGGAACGATCGGGGCGCCGGCCCAATGGGGCGGTGCGGCCATGCCCCGGATCCTCGGGGTGGCGGTCGAAGAGATTTTCACTTCCGGGTGCCTTTCCTTCAGCACCGGACCTCTGCTCACCGCCGGGGCGATCTCCGCCATAGAACGCCACGGAACGGAACAGCAGAAAGACCAATTTCTCCCCAAGCTGATCACCGGCGAATGGGCCGCCACCATGAACCTCACCGAACCACACGCCGGCTCCGATGTGGGTGCCCTCCACACCAAGGCCCTTCCCTCCGAGGACGGTACCTATCGGGTAACCGGAACCAAGATTTTCATCACCTACGGAGAACACGACCTGTCGGACAACATCATCCACCTGGTGCTGGCCCGGGTTCCCGGCTCCCCGCCCGGGACCAAGGGCATTTCGATGTTCTTGGTTCCCAAGTTCCTGCCGGATGCCCATGGCGAACCCGCGGAACGCAACGACCTCAAGGCCATTTCGCTGGAACACAAGCTGGGTATCAAAGCCACTCCCACCTGTGTGATGTCCTACGGCGAAGACCGGGGCGGGGCGGTCGGCTATCTCCTCGGGAAGGTCAACCAGGGTATGGCCAACATGTTCACCATGATGAACACCGCCCGGGTGTCGGTAGCTATCCAGGGGATGGCTGTGGCCGAACGGGCCTACCAGCAGGCGGCCGCCTACGCCCGAGAGAGACGGCAGGGCCGAGCGGTGGGCGCTACCGAACAGATGTCACCCATCGTCGAACACCCCGACGTGCGCCGGATGTTGATGACCATGCGTTCCTTGACCGAGGCGATGAGGGCTTTGATCTATCGGACCGCCATGCATCAGGACATGTCGGTCGCCGATCCCGACCCGGATCAGCGGCGATGGCACTCCGACTGTCTGGCCCTGCTCACCCCGGTGATCAAATCATGGTGCACCGAGATAGGGGTCGAGGTGGCCTCGATAGGAATCCAGGTTCACGGCGGGGTGGGATATATCGAAGAAACCGGTGCCACCCAGCATTGGCGGGACGCCCGAATCACCCCCATCTACGAAGGTACCAACGGCATCCAGGCGATCGATCTGGTGGGCCGCAAACTCCCTATGGAAGGCGGGCACTTCGTCAAGGAATACATTCGGTCCATGACCAAGACGGTGGAGGGGCTTCGAGAACAGGCCTGGTTCGGGCCGGCCGATAACCTGGAGAAGGCCCTGTCGGGGCTGGAGAAAGCCACCGACTGGCTGCTGGCCGAACAAGCCAGGCCCAACCAGGTACTGGCCGGGGCAAGCCCCTACTGCCTGATGTTCGGGGGGATCGCCGCCGGGGCTCTTATGGCCGAGGCCGCCCTATCCGCCATTAGCTCCGGAGATGGAGACAAACAGGCTACCTGCCGCTTCTTCCTCAACCAGCTGCTACCCCCCTATACCGCCCTTCAGTCCGCGGTAACCGCCGGCGAGGACGACCTATTCGCCATTGAGGTCGCCTCTCTCTGATCAGCCGGCTTCGATAACCCTTCGCTTGACGGCTTGAAGGGGTTGAACCGGTTTGGCACAGAGTGTTTTCACCAGTTCCTGAACCGTATCTTCGAGTTGGTCGGCGGCTACCACCTGGTTGAGGAAACCGGCTGCCCGGGCCTCATCGGCGGTGAACGGACGACAGGTCATCATTATCTCTCGCGCCAGGGCCGAACCCATCTCCCTGACCAGACGAGGAACCCCACCCCAGCGAACCGGAACCCCCAGATCCACCTCCGGCATGGAGAAATAGGTGTCCCTGGCTGCTATCCGCAGGTCGCAAGCCGAAGCCAGAACCACCCCTCCTCCCACTACCGCCCCACCCAACACGGCCACTGTAACCGCCGGGATGGCCTCCAGGCTTTCCATAAGAATGGCTCCTTCCCGGACCGCAGCAGACACGCCCTCCCCGGAGTCGTCATCCAGTAAACCGAGATCCAGTCCCGAGCAGAAGGCCCGCCCCCGGCCCCTCAACAGAACCACGTTCAAGGATTCTCCCCCAGCCGACACCTCCTGGGCCGCCGCCGTCAGCTCGGTCAGGGTGGCAACGGTGAGTGAATTGAGCGTGTCAGGCCGTTCGATGGTGATAACGGCCTGGCCGGGGCCGGGATAGGTGATCGAAACATTGTCCATGATGAACCTCAAAATATCGGCTACCCGGGTCGGCTGAGTCGATTCGGCCAACCCCTGACTTAAGCCTGAAGGTAAAACCGGCTAGCTTTATAAACCCTAAACCTAGGTAGAAGGCGGAGAGAATCCCGGTGGTAGACCCAAAGCTGTTGAACTTTGACACGCTCAGCGTGCACGCCGGACAACATCCGGACACCGACCACGGGGCTCGCGCCGTCCCGATCTATCAGACCACCTCCTATGTTTTCCGTGATGTGGACCATGCGGCCGGTCTGTTCAACCTGGAACGCCAGGGCCATATCTACAGCCGAATCTCCAACCCGACGGTAGCCGCCTTGGAGGAAAGGTTGGCGGCGCTGGAAGGGGGCGTGGGGGCGATCGCCACCTCTTCCGGCATGTCCGCCCTGTTCCTGGCCATAGCCACCCTGATGAGTGCCGGAGACCATATCGTTTCTTCGTCGGCCTTATACGGCGGGGCGAATAACCTGCTGGCCACCACCCTCCCTCGGTTTGGGATCACCACCACCTTTGTCAACCCTCGGGATACGGACGGGTTCCGAGCGGCTATCCGACCCGAAACCCGACTGGTCTACGGCGAGACGCTGGGGAACCCCGGCCTGGAGATCATGGATGTGGAGGCGGTGTCGGCAGTCGCCCATGAGTCGGGTGTGCCCCTGATGCTGGACAACACCTTCGCCACCCCGGTTCTGTTTCGACCCTTCGAATGGGGGGTTGACCTTTCCTACCACTCCATCACCAAGTTCATCGGAGGACATGGGGTGGCTATCGGCGGGGCGTTGGTCGACAGCGGAAGGTTCGACTGGACGGCTTCGGGCAAGTTCCCCACCCTGACCGAACCCTACCCGAGCTATCACGGCCTGCGCTTCGCCGAGGAGTTCGGAACCCAGGCCTTTCTGATCCGAGCCCGGGTGGAGGGTTTGCGAGATTTCGGAGCTCCCCTGGCCCCGCAGAACGCCTTTTATATTCTGCAAGGGACCGAAACCCTGGGCATCAGGATGCAAAGGCATGTGGCCAACACCCGGGCGATAGTGGAGTATCTATCCGGTCGTGAAGAGGTGTCCTGGATCAGCTATCCGGAGCTGCCCGACCATCCCGACCATGATCGTGCTGCCCGATTGATGCCGGACGGATGCGGTGCCATCTTCGCCTTCGGCATTAAAGGGGGACGTCAAGCGGGCCGAAAGTTCATCAAGAAGCTTAAGATTTTTTCCCATCTCGCCAACGTAGGAGACGCCAAGTCGCTGGTTATCCATCCGGCCTCTACCACCCATGCCACCATGAGCAGCGAACAACTTGAAAAGGCCGGGATAGGCGAGGACCTGATCCGACTGTCCATTGGGTTGGAGGATCCGGATGATCTGATCGATGACCTGTCGTCCGCCCTTCGTGCCTCCCGGAAATAGCGGATTTGGAATGACGGAGCTGTTGGTAAGGGGAGCCCGGGTTTCGGCTTCCTGTGGAGGGAGGGAACCAGATCCGAGCCTACCCCTGCTGGTGTTCGTGCATGGGGCTGCCCTTGACCGAACCTGCTGGCAGCTGCAATCCCGCTATTTCGCCTTTCGAGGCTTTTCGGTGGTGGCGGTTGATCTGCCTGGTCATGGCAGATCAGAAGGCCCTTTGTGCGCAAGCGTCGAGGAATATGCGGATTGGCTGGCCGAGCTGGTGGAGGCGGCCGGATACCATCAGGCGCATCTGGTGGGCCATTCGATGGGCGCTTTGATCACCTTGGAAGCCGCCGCCCGCCATCCCGGACGGATCTCATCCCTCACCCTGTGTGGAGGGGCGGCGGCCATCCCGGTCCATCCGGGTCTTCTATCGGCGGCCCAAAACGGAGACGATATCGCCTACCGGCTAATGGCCTCCTGGGGTCACAGCAGACGCTCCCACCTGGGGGGCCATCCCACGCCCGGGCTTTGGATGATGGGAGGGTCGATTCGACTATGGGAGAGAACGCCGCCCGGTGTGCTGGCCTCGGACCTGGCGGCTTGTGACAGATATCGCAGAGGAAGGGAAGCCGCCCGACAGGTGGGATGTCCTACCCTTTTGATCAGCGGCTCACAGGACATTATGACCCCGAACCGATCAGCGAACCCGCTGCGGAACGGGATAAAAACCCTGGCCGAGGTGACCATTGAAGATGCCGGACACATCATGATTGTGGAACAGCCCGATCGGGTCATAGACGCCTTGGACGGCTTCCTTACCGGCCTTTGAAATTATCTCTCCGGTTCCTGTTGAAGGTGAGGGTTTATTCTCCGTCGGGATCGAACAGGATGCCCTGGTTGTCCGGCCGGAGGTAGCGAGGGATTCCGGTCCAGGGTAGATAGTCCATGAAAACCCAGCTGCGGCGGTGGATGGCGGACGGCCCCCAGGCCTGCAATCCGGCTTTGTGGGTTGGGCATGGGTAGCCTTTGTTGTCTTCGAAACCGTAGTTGGGATAGTGAGGGGCGAGGCTGCGCATCATTCGATCCCGGGTTACCTTGGCCAAGATCGAAGCCGCCGATATAGATAGCGAAGTGGCATCGCCTCGGACGATCTTGATGGTTTTGGTCCCCCCTACAAAGTCCCAGCGACCGTCCAGGAGGATACGATCCGGCACCACTTCCAATCCGCTTAAGGCTCGGCGGGCGGCCAGCCGTTGAGCATCCGACATACCCAGACGGTCGCATTCCTCATGACTGGCATGGCCGGTCGCCCAGGTGTCGCACCATTCGGCTATCCGGCCAAACAGCGCCTCCCGCTCCGCCTCGGTCAGCATCTTCGAGTCACGGAGTTTGTAGAGTCGGCGGTCTTTGGGGATGACGGCCGCACCGACTGTTATTGGACCGGCCCAGGCACCCCGACCTACTTCGTCAACGCCCACCACCACCTTATAGTCGGCCGCCCAGAGCCGCTTCTCCACCTGTATACCCGGTGCCTGCCCTTTAAGCCTCGACCGAAGTTTGGGAACCGTGTTCGACACCCTCCCAGAATAATTCCATGTAAAGGAGGTCCGACCAGGAGGTCGAAAACTTCCTTGCCAGTGGTCTTTGATACCTCAGAAAATGGAGCGGATTGGAGGTTTTTTCGCGTTCCCGAACATCTCCCCTAAAAATGTCCCTGAGCCGCCATACGTTGTTCTATACCAAACACCACACAGCCATATGTTTCGAATCTTTCGGCGTCGGCTCGGCTGTAGGTCATTTCTCGGGATGCAACACCGACCGACCCTTGGCGGAGCGCGTCCCGAACCGGCGGAGGTGGAGATGGGGGCGGGCCCAGCGAGCGAAGCCCGTGGCGTGATTTTCGCGTTCTACGGTACTGTTTGTCAGATTAGGTAGTGTTTTCCCAGGTTATGGGATTTTCCTACCGAGCAGCAAAGTCTTCTCTGGGCGACAATGTCCTGGTCGGACCCGGCGGTGGTATCCACACGGTCGACCAGAGCGCTTGGAGGGTGCTTGAAAAGAGGGGGATGCTTGGCCCGCAATTTCATCTAACCGGAGTTTCGTTTCCTGTTGTTGAGCCAACCGTACCTTTCAGCACACTCTTGTGGGTCGCCCGGGCAACTCCTGTGGTCCCTGATTTGCCGGATGGGTGAGGGCCGTCTGTAGGGGCGACCCAAACCCTTAGTCCGGGGAGGTCATTCGACGAAGAGGGCATACTCCTCGGCGTAGAGAAGGTCTAGTTCTTCGGTGAAGTGCAACAGCTCCAGGCGATCCCTGGTCTCTGGCGGAGGGTAAAGGGTCGGGTTGGCCGCCGTTTCTATGGACAGATAGGCGAGCGAGGCGGTGTTGGTGGTGGCTTCTCCGAGGTAATCGGCGGTCAATGCCCCCATACGAGGTTCCAACACGAAGTCGATGAAGGTGTGAGCGCTGCAAGGGTTTTGGGACGTGATCGGCACGGTCAAAACCTCAACCCAGATGGCTGCCCCGTCGTCCGGTATTACATAGAGAAAATTGGCCGAATCGGGAGGAAGAGCGGCCAGAAAATCATCCGACCTTCCCTGGGCCAGATCAAGTCCGCCGTTAATCAGCCGAGTGGCATAATTCTCGGAATCGAACCCGTCCAAATGCGCTCCGGCTTCCGAGATCAGTTGGGCGGCTTCTCGCACTTGGCTCCGATCGGTGGAGTTAGGCGAATAACCCAGATGGAACATGGCGGCGGCCAGAGCCTGGCGGGGATTATCGAGCAGGGAGATCCGCCCGGCGCTGAACCAGGCCGAGGAAAGATCGAACACCATCCCCCAGTCGGATTCGAAACTGTCCTGCAGCGCGTTCAGGTTCATGCCTATCCCCACCGTTCCCCACACTATCGGCACCGAATAGAGACCTTCGCTTTCCAAAGGGGAACCCAGGAAATCGGAATCCAGGTGGATCATCCCCGGCAACGCTATCGGATCAAGAGTGTGGAGGCTACCTCCTCGCCTGAGAATTGCCGCCAGGTCGTCACGGACAAAGAGCACATCAAAAGGATCGGCACCGGCGATTACTCGAGAAAGAAGCTCGTCATCCGATTCGTAGAAAACCTCCACCACGTCCACCCCGTAACGGCGCTCGAACTCGTTAATCAGAGTGGGGGCAATAGTACCCACCTGGCTTGCCACCACCACCTCCCCGTCGATTTGACCGGAAGCGCACACCGGATCGGGTAGTTCCTCACCCGCCGGATCGGATCCTAAGGCACAGGCCGACACCAGAGCCAACAGCAACGCTAAGAAAACGGCTCTACCGCCTGCCTGCTTAAAGAGCGGCGGCAGGATGGGGCACTTATCCGAGGTCAAGCCCGCCTCCGAGGAGAAGGGTTTCAGCCGGGGGGCCAACTCAAGGATCGTCCGCCCAGAACGTGAAAGTGGAGATGATCCACCGACTGGCCCCCGTCCCTACCGATATTGGTGACCACCCGGTATCCCGACTCGGCGATACCTTCCTGGGCTGCTACCTGCGCGCATACGTTCAACAAATGGCCGAGCAGGTCACGATCCTCCTGGCCGGCATGGCCCAGGCTATTGATCCGTCGCCTGGGGATAATTAGGACGTGTACCTCGGCCTGAGGGTCGATGTCACGGAACCCTACGGCCAGCTCATCTTCATATACGATGTCGGCCGGTATCTCCCCTCGAAGGATCATCCCGAATACCGTGTCGTTTCGGGTCTCAGTCATTTCCCATCGCCTCCCTCCATTCGTCCGGGGTCATCTGCTCCCCCTCCTCCACCAGCATGATCGGAATGTTCTCCTCCACCCGGTAGCGCATCCTGGTGTCCGGATCGGTCGAAACCAAAGCACCCTCCACCTCTTTAAGGGGGGCCTTACTCAGCGGACAGACCAGTATTTCGAGCAGCGTCGGGTCGATTCCCATATCCTGAAGTATCGCACGTTCTGAGTTGGTTTATTGTTACAGCGGAAGCCAACCCCGACCGTATTGGACATCAACCCTATGAGTAACGAGATCGCCGACCGGGTTCAGGATGCCTTGGTCGAACTCAATGCCGAGTTCGAGGTTATCGACATTGATCCGGCCTTCACCCACACCGCGGATTTCTGCGCCCGATACGGATACGACCTGGAACATTCCGGCAACGCCATTTTGGTGGCCTCGAAGCGTCCGGTGGGACACCACGTCCTGTGTCTGGCCACTGCCACCACCCGACTTGATGTCAACCGCCGGGTAAGAGGGCTGATGGAAGTCCGCAAACTGTCCTTCGCCTCGGCGGAGTTGACTGTTGAGGTGACCGGCATGGAAATCGGTGGGGTGACCCCGTTCGGACTCCCCTACCATCTTCCCATCTATGTGGATTCCAGGATTATGAAGCTGCCGAAGATACTGGTGGGAGGCGGCAACCGGTCCACCAAGATCTTTGTCAATACGGAGGTGTTTGAGCGGATGGAGTCGGTTCTAATAGTCGAAGGTCTCGCCCAACCCCTACCTGCCTAATAACCGGAGCGGCCCCGGCCCGTTGGGGTTCGGTAAGAGATGAAGCTTCGGAAGCCGGATAGTGATTTGCCGGTCGAGCATTGGCCGGAAACAGCCGATTTTTTCGAGTCGTCACCCACGATCAAGGTCTATGCCGGTCTTCCCTGAGGTCTTCTACGGCCTGCTCAAACGAAACCCGACCGCCTGAGCGCTTATCCACCCGGTTCATCAGCTCATCGATTGTGGGACGCGCCGCCAACCGGTTGAGTTCGGCCAAAAGATACTGCTGAAGTGATTTGCCCTCCTGGGTCGCTCTCCGTCGGAGAACGGTGTAGGTCTCATCCGGTAGGTTGCGGATACGCAGGCTGGGCATGGTTTCATTATGCCATCACCATCCATTTCAAGGTATATATTTTGAGATTCGGAGGGTAATAACGTCTCTTATTCCTATTCCTGGGACGGCCTCCTCGGGCCGGTTTTGATCTCGCGGCGGATCAGGGCGGCGTATCCGATCAACGCAATAGCGCCGAACGAGAACCATTGCACCGCATAGGAGAGATGTGGGCCTTCGGTGATCTCGGGTAAGTCCGGCGGAATCGGGAATCGGCCCGGATCGTTGGGTTCGATTAATTGGATCCAAAAGGGATGGAGCGGCAGATCCACCTGCTGTTGGATGCGGTCGATATCGATCCGGGCCACCGTTTCCAGATATCCGGGCGGCTCTTCCCGGCCGAGGGTGGGCCGTTTCTGGTCGGCTCTAACCAATCCGGTAAGTTCTATATGACCGGATTGACCGTAGACCTTCTCGATAGTCTCCGGTTGGTAACTCAGTGGAATCCAGCCGACGTTGACCAGCACCGCCTGCCCGTCTCCCAGATCCATCGGATAAACAGCATGGAAACCGGCTTGACTATCTACCACCTGGGAGCGAACCAGCACCCGACCTTGATCTAACAATCTTCCCTGGGCGGTGATCCTCGTGTGCTCGTAATCGTCCGGGTCTACGGCCACCCCCTGCCGGGGCTGAAGGGCGGCAATCAGATCTTCGATAGGAACCGCTTCCCTGGATAGTCGGGTGTCTAGGATCGTGTTTAGCTCCCGGCGCTGTTCGAGCCGGCCCAGCTGCCAAAACCCCAGGAAAATGCAGGCGATCGCCACCAGTGTGACCAGGGCGGAAAAGATTATCCAGCGGGGCCTGATGAGAGATCGCATTTTCCCATTATCCCCCTTTCGGGCACCGTTTTTGAATTATCTCCGTAAAGCGGGCATGGGGGTTGGTCATCCGCATTCCGGGGTGGTTGGTCCGACCCTCATGCCCGCTTGTCACCTTTAATTTTTCAGGCGTCTATGAATCGGACCCGATCGGCTATTACCTCTATCCGGCTACGACGACCTTCCGCATCGGTCCAGAAACGACGTTGTATCTGTCCCTCGACTTCGACACGCGTTCCTCGCTCGCCTTTGAGGATCGCCCCGTCCGGTTCCCAAAGCGTGATAGGTATCACGTCGGTACGGTTCCTCGGCACCGACTGACGGACGGTCACCAACAGCCGGGCCAAAGAGGCACCGGAACCGAATATGCGATGCTCGGGAGCGATCGACAAGGTTCCGCGCAGCCTTATTTCGTTGAGGTCTCCGATAGGTGAGCTCTCGGGGGTTTTGTTAGTTTTGTTTTCCTTTTTGGCCATTCGTGGGCTCCTTCACATTTGTAGTAATCGTGTGTAGGAACCAACGTATGGAGAGGGTGGGACAAAAAAGGGCTGTTTCGGGCTAGAAAGTCGAAAAAATATCGAAAAGTGGTTTCTAAACCCGATCTATAGCCTCGATTTGGGCGGTAAAGCCGAAGGGAAAATCGCCGCTGAAGCCGAGCGTTACACCTGGTCTATCAGCTCTTCCAGGCCGGGCATGTCCGGTTCCAGTCGCCGCAGGGTTTCGATGATCTGAGCGGCGACTTCCTGTTCGTCAAGTTCCAGGGCGGCTCGGGCGGCTACGAACCAGCACCGGCGTTCGTAGGGTGGTGCGTCCACGGCCAGGCGCTCCGGTCCGACGATATTCCAGGCTTCTGCGGCCCGGCCCTGATCAAGCAGAAAGGATGCGTAGACGACTTTCGCTTCCGCCTCGGTGGAAGGATTACCTCCCAGCTCCTGAAATCGACTCCAGGCCGCCTCGATATCGCGGTCACGGTTAAGCGCCCGCAAGGCGTCCATCTCCATCGGCATATGGTCGGTGTCTCCGGTCAACCGGCGATAGGCACGCAGCTCCGACAAGGCGTCGGCCCATTTCCGGCATCGATATGAACTGATTCCCAGGAGCTCACGAATGGCCGACGAGCGAGGGCTGAGCTCTTTGGCTTCCTTTAGCTTGCGGCAAGCGGCCGGATAGGCCTCGTCACCGAAGGCATCTATACCGACCGACAGCATCTGCAGCGTGGCCGACTGTCGGTCTTTTTTGGTTACCCGGCGAATCTCTTCCCGCATCCACCCGGGCAGGTTCTTGACTCCAACACCGGCGTGGGGAGGTTTGCGGGATGGGCGGGGCTCCCGGGACCTCCTTTCCCCTCCTTTGCCCCTACCAACGCCGGGGCGGGCGGATTGATTGGATCTGCCGGGCCGCTTGGTTCTGCCGGCCGGGGAGGTCCTACCACCCCGGGGAGGTCGCCTGGAGTCTTTCGGTCTCCTACCACCCGAACCGGCCTTCCGCCTACCTTTGGGCGGTTTCCCCCCGGACCTGCCAGGTGGTGCCGAACGGCGGGAGCGGTTGTGACCCGATCTTTTGCGAGCCCGATCGGTCACTTTTCCCTCTTTCTTGGTTTATCTCCAGGCCGTTGGGTTATCTCCGAGGCCAAAAGCCGGTTTCTGTAGCCAGGATAACCGGATCGAGGTTGGACGGGATCAGGGCCTGCTCGGGGGTGCAGCAAACCTGATCCCGTCCACTAGAGAGCTTTCAGTAAGAACTATTCGGCCCCGACTTCAACCGACCGGGGCTCGGCTTCGGAACCCTCGGTTATGCCGACTGCTTCCAGTACCTTGGCTTCCAGCAGCATCGCCAGATCCGGGGTCTCACGCAGGAACGTCTTGGCCTTCTCTCGGCCCTGGCCCAGCTGATCCCCTTCGAAGGTATACCAGGCACCGCTTTTTTGCACCAGACCCTGCTGTACCGCCACATCGAGGAGGCTGCCCTCCCGAGAGATTCCTTCACCGAACATGATGTCAAATTCGGCCATGCGGAAGGGCGGTGCCAACTTGTTCTTGACCACTTTCACCCGGACCCGATTCCCGATCTGATCCTTGCCGTTCTTGATGGATTCGATCCGGCGTATATCCAACCTTACGCTCGAATAAAACTTCAGAGCCCGACCACCTGGAGTGACCTCCGGCGATCCGAACATCACCCCGATCTTTTCACGGAGCTGGTTGATGAACACCGCCGTGGTTTTGGACCGGTTGACGCTGGCGGTCAGCTTGCGCAGGGCTTGGGACATCAGACGGGCCTGAAGGCCGACATGGGTGTCGCCCATCTCTCCTTCTATCTCCGCCCTGGGCACCAAGGCCGCTACCGAGTCGATCACCACCACGTCCAGGGCACCGGAGCGGATCAGGGTGTCGGCAATCTCCAAGGCCTGCTCCCCGGTGTCGGGCTGGGCGATCAAAAGCTCGTCTATATCCACCCCCAATGCCCGGGCGTAGACCGGATCCAGGGCGTGTTCGGCGTCCACGAAGGCGGCATGACCGCCGTTGCGCTGGGCCTCGGCCACGATGTGCAGGGCCAGGGTGGTCTTACCGCTCGACTCTGGGCCGTAAACCTCCACTATTCGACCTCTCGGAACCCCCCCGATACCCAGGGCCAGGTCGAGCGACAGGGCACCGGTAGAGATGTGGGCGATCTTCTGGGCGGCGGTCGAACCCAACTTCATAATGGAACCCTTGCCGTGTTGCCGCTCGATCTGCGACATGGCGTTATCAAGCGCCTGGGTCTTTTCCTTGTTCATTGCTGCCAACTCCTTTGGGCTATCGAGTCTGTTACGTTTCGTCACCGTGGGTGGATAGCCACCCGTGGTGAACCTTCAACTTGGGCGCTCCTCCCCTTGACTTTCCGACAAGGTAACCAAGGGGTGTGACAAAAAACGATGTTTCATTCCTCTGCTCTCTCGATGGACGGGTCCGGCGTGACCAAAACCCGAATAGCTAAATTACACCGGTCGAACTACATCCTTGTTATCTACCGGCCAGGCTAGCATCCAAGTAGTCAGGCGAACAAATGTTCGTATCCAGTCTAGGAGGCCACTCCACTACTTACCAGCATTTCGGCCCCCCGGCTAGAGGGTTATTTGAGAGGGAACCGCTCCAAGGGGTGGTAGGTGGTGCGGGAGCCTTCGGTGCGGCTTAGATACAGGATGACTTCCTGGGCCGAAACGGAGAATCCGGCCGGTCGAGCACCAGCGATCACCCGTCTGAGGTCGGAGGGTGGGCGGATACGAGCCAGGGTCAGGTGGGCACGAAAGGGACGTTCCTCATATCCGAAACCGGCCGCGGCCGCCGCTTCGTCGGCTATCCCCGCCAGCCGCGACAACTCCCCACGGTCTTCCAATCCGGCCCAGGCCACGGTCGCTTTTCGAGGTTTAGGAAAGGCCCCCAACCCGCCGATCCGATAGGAGAAGCCCGAACCCGGGGAGACCGTGGAGAGCGCAGCCATGATCCGCTCTATTCCGATCCGGTCCGCCGAACCGATGAACCGCAGGGTTATGTGGAGTTTTTCGGGCGGAACCGGACGACCTGGCAATTCCAGACCGGCCCGCCAATCATCTACCGCCAACCGGATCTCCGGCGGAAGCGAAAGGGCCAGGAAGTATCGGCTCAGAGGGAGCGAATCAATCCTCCCACCACTCGCCCAAGATGCCGAGGCGGGTCAGCTGCAGGGCGGTGGTGGTGGCATAGGCCCGCACCCTTTCCCGGTCACCGGGCAGCCGCAACAGTTTGGTACGGGCACCGAACGGCGTGCGAACCGCCACCGACACGGTTCCCGGTGGATAATCCAGATAATCGGGGCCCGCCACTCCGGTGGTAGCCACAGCTACGTCTACGTCCAGAACCCGAGCCGCACCTTCGGCCATGGCCAGGGCGGTTTCGGGGCTGACCACCCCGTAGGTCTCGACGGTTTGGGTCAACACCCCCAGAAGGCTTTGTTTGACCTCGCCGGCGTAGGCGACGACGCTTCCCCGGAAAACCTCCGAAGAACCCTCGGTCAGGCTGAGCCGGGTCGCTACCAGTCCGGAAGTGACCGACTCCGCCGTTCCGATAGTCCACCCCTTTTCACGCAGGCTATCCAGGAGAATCTGTTCCAGGGTTTGGTCATCCACCGAGAAGACCGCCGCTCCCAATCGGTCACGAACTTCGGCTTCCAAAGGCTCGATGAGCGCCAAGGCCTCGGTGTCGCTCCCGGCTTTGGCGGTTAGCCGGATCTTCACTTCCCCGGCCGAGGCTAGAAATGCCATCGAGGGGTTGGTGGAGGCGTGATACAGGTCGTCCAGCAGCACCGCCACCATCGATTCACCGTATCCCCAGGTGCGCAGGACCCGGCTGACCAGCACCCTATCGTCTCCCGCCTCTTGCCGGAGTCGGGGGATCACGTGCGCATCGAACATCGGGCGAAGCTCGGCGGGAACCCCGGGCAGGGCAAACAATTGGGTGTCTTCATGCTCCAGGTAAAGGCCCGGTGCCGTCCCCCGTGGGTTGAGAAGCTGGACGGCACCTTCCGGATACTCGGCCTGACAGAGGTTGCTTTCCGGGAAGGGCCTGTCCATCTGTTTCCAAAATTTCCTGAGACGGGCCGCCGCCTCCTCGCTGAAGAGCATCCGGCGATGGGTTGCCGCACCGATAGCCGCCCTGGTGATGTCGTCTTGGGTGGGGCCTAGACCTCCGGTGATGATCAGGGCGTCTGCTCGGCCCACTGCGGTATGGATGGCATCCACCAGGCGGTCGTGATTGTCCCCCACCACGGTCTGATAATGGGCGTCTACACCGAGTTCGGCCAGCTTTTCGCCCAGATAGGAAGCGTTGGTGTTCACTGTCTGTCCTAACAGGAGCTCGGTCCCGACCGCAAGTACCTCGACTATCACATCCGGCTCCGGCCGGACCCGTTCCCGTTGGGACGACAGACCCGGGCGGTGAGATCGGTTTCGTAGCTGCCGGTTATTTCCGCCTCCAGCCATTCGCCGGGGACGCCCTCGTCCAAACAGATCATCCCGTCGATATCCGGGGCTTCCCGATAGGAACGTCCCACCGGCACCTCGTCCTCCACCTGATCGACCAGCACCATATGCCGTTTTCCGACCTGCTCGGCGTTCCTGCGGGCGGTGATCCGGTCCTGAACCCGGGTCAGCTCTCTTACCCGATCGGCCACCTCATCCGGCGCAATCCGTCCTGGCAGTCCCACCGCCGCCGTTCCTGACTCCGGCGAATAGGGAAAAAATCCCGCCCAGTCGAGATCGGCCGCCCGGAGAAAGTCGGACAGCTCGCCCACGTCATCATCGGTTTCGCCCGGATATCCGACAACGAACGAGGAACGCAGGGCCGCCTCCGGTGCCGAATCCCGAATCCGCCCGATAAGCGAGAGATGGCTGGGAGTGCTACCTGGTCGTCGCATGGAACGGAGCAGGCTTCGGGCGGCGTGCTGGAGGCTTAGGTCGAAGTAGGGGGCCAGGACGGGGTTTTTCGCCATCTCTGCGATGAGGGCAGGCCGGATCTCGGTGGGATAAAGATAGAGCAGACGGATCCGCCTCAGCCCCTCCACATCGGAAACGAACCGGAGCAGATCAACAATGGTTTCTCTGGTTTCTACCCCGATGTCCCGTCCATAGGCCGCCAGATCCTGGGCGACCAGCACCACCTCCGACACTCCCGCCCGGACCAGCTGATCGATTTCCTGCCGGATGGATAACGGTCGTCGAGAGCGCTGCGCCCCTCGGATCAGGGGGATAGCACAAAATGCGCAGGTCTTGTCGCATCCCTCGGCAACTTTCACATAGGCGTAGGGGAAGGCCGGGGTGGGCCGATGGGACAGATCCAGGATGTCCATGGTCGAACGACGGGGACCGAGCCGGATCGGAGACCATTCGGTGATGGAGTCGAGCACCCCGACCAACTCTCCGTAACGGTCCAGACCCACCACCGCGTCGACCCCCTCCAGGGCCTCTTCCAGCTCGGTTCCGTAGCGTTGCGCCATGCAGCCCATGACCACCAGCCGAGCATTATCCGCCTTGACGCTTTCCACTTCGAGGATGGTTTCCACCGACTCGGCCCGGGCCGCCTCGATGAAGGCGCAGGTGTTAACCATGACCACATCTGCCTCTTCGGCGTGCTCGGCGGATCGGTAGCCGGCCCCGTCAAGGAGGGCGGACACCTTATCCGAGTCCACCTGGTTCTTGGAACAACCCAGGGTGGTTATGTGGACGCTCGGGGCGGTTTTCGATGTCACGGTTTTAGATGTCACCCGATGAAGTCTAAGAGGTCGGGGCCGTATATCCGCACTGCCCGAATAATGGACTAGACCTCCTGGAAGACGTAGGGTTCCAGCACCTTGAGCCGATCGTCGAAACCATCAGGATGGAGATACCAGAGGGTGGCGGCCACGGTAGAAAGCATGGGGTTCCCGTCCTGGGGGGTGAAACAAAACCCCACAATCCGATGGCCGTCCCGCACCGCCAGCGTTTCTACCGGAACCACCGTCTGGCTGAGAATCCGTCCGTAGTAGCCATGGTCCCGCCCGAACGAAAAAATCTCTCCCGCCGACCGCTTATAGGTGACCGCCACCCTGGGGTTCTCAACCAGGCGATCCTGGGCTTCCTCGACCGTAATCTCCCGATCCAAGACGATCTCAAAATGCAGGGCATGCATGTATTGGCTGTTCACTTTGATAGCCGACGAAAACAGGTTCAGCTCCTGCCCGACGGTGCGGAACAGGTGGTGGGCATCCCGGGCGTGATGGGTGCCAAACCTCCCCTTGGAATGGGTGCCCACCTCGGGCGAGGGGATGAAACCCCCCGATTGGCTGATGTCGTTGGCCCGGCGGATACACAGAAACGACCCTTCGGTAATGTGGTTGGTCCCGTCCGGGTCGAACCCGAGCGTTTTCAGCAGAACCGCGATGTTGTGGGTGTTGCACGACACGATGTGGAGAAACCGGTCTTCGTCAGGGTCGAGGGCCTGGTCGTTGATGCCCCGGGCGTACATCTTGCCGAAACCGAACTCCGAACCCTGCGCCAGGAACCCCCGCACCCCTAGCGCGTGCTGATAGTACTTTTCCTTGTTCTGGTTACCCGCCGGCGTACAGTCCACCACCACCGTGGCCCGTTCTATAGCCTCGCCCGCCTCGAACTCCGGCTCATGACCCAGCTCCTGGAATCCTTCCCAACGATCCTGATCGACCGAGAGTCGAGCACCCCTTCTAACCAGGTCGTTGACCTTGCCCCGTTCCCGCAGCAACGGGGTCCGCTTATGAAAGGTGACCTGGTCGATCCCGAAAGCCTCCCGATTATCGGCCATGAGACCGATCAAAGGCTCCCCGATAGTCCCCGTCCCCACAATATGCACAATCCCAGGCATTACCGGTCTCCGCCTCCTAACCCGTTGGTTAACAACCCCGTGAGCGATTGTAGTGAACCGACCTCTGCTCGTTCGGTTCGGTTACCGGGTTCAGGTGGGGCGGTGCCTTTGGAACCAGGCGGTTACCTCCTTCACGAAGGTTTCGGCTTGGTGGATTGCTTCCGCCGCGTCTTCTTTGGTTACCTCGATCAGGGCGGTGTAGTCGACCTTTAATCGGTGGGTTTCCAGGGTGCTGATGATCCGGGCTGTTTCGGGTGGGAAATCGGAGCCTTCTACTGCCAATTGCCAGAACAGGTTTTGTACTCCACGATGAGTCTTGGCCGACTGACGGTGGTGGGCGATAACGGCTTGTGCGGCGTAGAAGACGGCGTAGTAGGCCAGGGAGGTAGCGGGGCCATACATCTCCGATTCATGGTTGGAGCGGGCATAGTCGAGTCTTTTCTTGGCTCCGGCGAGCAAGGCCTGGGCTTCTTCGGAGGAGGTCACGCTATTTTGATGGCGTCGGCGCGGACGCTGCGGAAAAACATGGTGTCCCAGTTGGCAAGCTGCTCCGCATAGGCGACGTGCAGGGAGAACATAAACCTCATATCCCCCGAGAAACGGTAGAAAAGGCTCTTGCTTAGCTGCTTTTTCAGCTGGTCACGAGGGTCGAAGTCCTGGGACTTTTTGACCAGAAGGATGTCTAAATCGGAGTCGGGCCGATGGTCCTGCCGAGCCCGGGAACCATACAGCCAAACACTGTCGAGCTCATCCCCGTAGCAAGCCCGGGCTTCCTCGACAACCAGCAAAGCAGTGGAAACTGCGTCCTCCAGAGTGGGCCAGGGGTTGCCGAGCTCATAGACGGTGGTCATGCCCCTTTACTCTACCTGCGGAGAGAAGATGGTCACCTGACCATTCAGCCTATCCACAGAGAGCACCGAATCCGTAAAGTGGAGTTCAAAATTGCCGGAAAATGGAGTGTAGAATAGCCGGAAAGTGGAGTTTGAAATCGCAAATCGTAGCAGATCGGGCCGACGGCATGGGCAATCCTGATTATCTTGACCGGGTAGTAGACGGCGAGGTTGTCGAAGCCTTGGCCTCTTCACCGGCGGTGCTGATAGAAGGCCCACGGGGATGCGGCAAGACCTGGACCGGCCAACATTTCGCTCGTAGCGAGGTCATGTTGGACGGCTCGGAAGCCCAACGGATGGCAGCCGAGGTGGACCCCCACTCCATCCTGGAGGGTGAAGAACCTCGCCTGTTGGACGAGTGGCAGATGGTTCGGGGTATCTGGAACCCGATGCGTCATGCCTGCGACCGGAGAGGAGGCTTCGGACATTTCATCTTGACCGGATCTCAGAATCCGCCGGATGACATAACCGAGCACTCCGGAGCAGGACGGGTGGCCCGGATTCGGATGCGGCCCATGTCGCTCTGGGAATCCGGTGACTCCAGCGGTGAGGTTTCCCTGTCGTCTCTGATCAGGGGAGGTAACTGTCGGGCTTCCGATACGTCCTTTACCCTACGCGCCGTTGCCTCTCTGATCGCTCGTGGGGGATGGCCTCGCCTGATCCGGATGCCGGGCCGACTCGCCCAGGCCCGGATGCGCGACTATCTGGACAACATCTCCCGGGTGGACATCTCCCGGGTGCAGGGAGTGAGACGCAATCCACAGCTGGTGACGAACCTGCTCGCCTCGCTGGCCCGTAATGAGGCCACCGGAGCCTCTATCAACACCTTGCAAGCCGACCTGACCGAGGCGGGTGCCGGGGCTCCGGCCCGTTCCACCATACGAACCTATTTGGACGAGTTGGCCAGGCTGTTCGTCATCGAGCCGCTACCGGCCTGGTCAACCCACCTGAGGTCTTCCACACGGCTTCGAAAAACCCCCAAGCGGTTTTTCGTTGACCCGTCCTTGGCGGTGGCAGCCTTGTCCACCTCTTCGTCTGCTATTGCCTCCGACCTGTCCTGGTTGGGCCTGCTGTTCGAGTCGCTGGCGATCCGTGACCTTCGCATCTACTCGCAGTCGCTGGGGGGCCGTCTTTACTATTACGGAGACGAGAACAAGCTGGAGGCCGACGCCATCATCGACGGATTAGAAGGTCGTTGGGTAGCAGTCGAGATCAAACTCGGAGGAGGAGCGGCCATACAGAAGGCCATGGATTCGCTGCGCACCCTTCGCTCCAAGGTGGACACCACCCGTAGAGGGGAACCGGCTCGGCTCATTGTGCTGACCGCGTTCGGAGGCGGCTACCAGACCGAAGACGGGGTGGCGGTGGTTCCTATAACCTCCTTGAGGCCTTGAATAATCGGCCGGACGAAAGCGAGCACTCCGATGGAAACCTCACCTGATGTTTCAGCGGAGAGAACCGGTTGGTTGATCCGGGAGCTGACTTCGGATCATCGCCGGACGGCCCTGGAGGTTATCAACACCGCCGCCGATTGGTATCGGGATTTCCTTCCACCGGAAGAAGTGGGCGGTCCTGAAATGGACGAGTCCGACTGGGATGCCGAGGCTGCTCGGATGACCTGGTGGGGAGTGTTCCTGGATGACGGGACGCTGGTAGGGGTGGTGGGAAGCGAGCCTATAGGAGAGGTGGTGCTCTTCCGCCATCTCTATGTGCTACCAGAGCATCAACGCACCGGAGTGGCCACCACCCTGATCGACCGGGTGGAGCGTTCATTACCGGATTCGGTTGAGCAGGTAATAGCCGGCACCTACTCCGCCAACTTCAAGGCCCGCGGCTTCCTGGAAAAGGCCGGTTTTGCACCCGTCTCCGATTCGGAATCCGTCCTTCGTACCTTCTATGACATCCCCGAGGATCGTCTCCGAGGTTCGGTCGCCTATCACAAGCGTCTGGCGACCTGAGCCTGAACACTCACCAACGGACGACATCCCCGGCTCACGGTTAACCTCCTAAGCAATGATCCTTTCTGCATCGGGTGGGCCTCCGTCTAAGCGGTCTCGGCAGCCATGAGACCTTTGGTACGTATGCTGGGTCCGGCGGTCGGATATCGCCGCGACGATCGCCGTCTGCTGGCTTTTATGTATCTGGCCGGGCTGGTGCAGGGCTTTGCCCAAACCCAGGCGGTCAACACACTTCCCTTCGTCCGGCTCACCTTTGATCTGTCGGAAGGTGATATGAGCTATCTGTTCGCCCTGGCTCGGATCGGCTCGCTGGTAGCCGTGGTCTATGCCGTTTTCGGAGACCGTCTGGGACGAAGAGGCCCTTTCCTGACCGCCTATCTGATACTCATATCGGCCACCTCTGCCACCGCCCTATCTGCCTTCCCCAGCATGTATACCGCCCTGCAGATGATCGCCCGGATGGGTTCGGCGGCGGCGGCCATGCTGGTCACGGTACTGATAGCCGAAAAGGTGCAGTGGAACAATCGGGCCTGGGCGATAAGTCTCTACTCCACCGCCGTAGCTCTCGGATCGGGAGCCGGATTGTTGGCTCTTCCGATCGCCCAGGCCACCGAGATGGGCTGGAGGCTGCTGTTCGGGGCTTCGGTGATCGGCCTACCGGTTTACTGGTGGATGCGAGGAAGGGTCGAAGAAAGCCGGATTTTCCGTTTTCCCGCCCACAACCAGGGGGTGTTCACTCCTTTAGCCGGCCCTGGCGCAGGACGCTTCTGGGCAGCCGGTGTCTACAGCCTCTCGATCAGCGCCTTCTCGGCGGTGGCCCTGACCTTCGCCTTGGAACGACTGGTCAACGGCTTGGGGTTCACCTCGTTCGGGGCCGCCCGCATCATGCTCATCGGCGGTACCTTGGGGAGCGTCGGTTTTTTCCTGGGAGGCCGGATCGGCGACACCCTGGGCAGAAGGCCGGCCATCCTCATGGCGCTGGCGATCGGGCTGATAGGCGGCATAGGTTTCTACTGGTCAACCAGCCAGCCGATGCTGATCCTGACCGCGGCTCTTTCGGCCCTGGGCAGCTCGGCCGCAGCACCGGTCAGCGCCGCCCAAAGAACCGAGCTTTTCCCCACCGAAATCCGGGCTACCGCCACCCAGTGGCTGCACACCGTGGCGGTTATCGGCTCTATTGCGGGCCTGACCATCGCCGGAACCACCATCGACACCTGGGGGCTGACGGTGACCGTAACCGCCATGGGCGTCGGGGTTTTGGTGGGGGGTTTGGCGCAGCTGACCATCCCCGAGACGTTGGGACACAACCTCCGTCAGAGCACTACCCGCCGGTAGCGCACATAAAAGGCCCCCAAACGGGCCAGGTTCATAATTACCAGCGCCCACCAGATCATCCCGATCGATCCGGCCAGCCCGATCAAGGTGCAGGTAAGCACCGCCACCACCACCATCGCCTTGGCCATGTAGGCGAAGTCGGTCGCCCCGATCAGAATCCCGTCCAGAACGAAGACCAGCCCGTTGAGCGGCTGGCTAAGCACGATGAAGGGCATCAGGACGACCAGAAAATCCACCACCGACCGGTCGGTAGTAAACCATCCGGGCAGATAGTGGCGCAACAGCCACAGGCTGATCGCTATCACGGTTCCGGACCACCATCCCCAGAACAGCATGCGCCGGGCCAGGCGAGCGGAGGTGGGCGGGTCGGTGGCCAGGTAGCGGGCGATCAGGTTCTGGGCGGCAATGGCCACGGCGTCCAACACCAAAGCCAGCAGATACCAGAGCTGGATCACCACCTGATGAGCGGCTACCTGAGCATCACCCAGCCGGGCCGCTGCCGCGGTAGCCACCGTGAAGGTGGAAATCAAGGCGGCGGTGCGGATGAACAGGGCGGATCCGGCACCTAGAAGCTCCCTCAGATCTCTCCAGCGAGGACGGCTCCAGCGGGGCGTCAAGCCGGAATGTTCCGACCGGTAGAGCAAGACGAACGCCGCTCCCCCCAGGGTTTGGGCGATTACCGAAGCCCAGCCCGCCCCGGCCAAACCCCAGCCCAATCCAAAGATGAAGACCGGATCAAGGATCAGGTTCACCAGGCTGAGGCCGACACTTACGAACATGGCGGTGCGGGTGTCCCCCACTCCCCGATAGACAGAGCTGCCGACCGTGATCATGAGCAGGGCGGGCAGGCCCAGCCCTCGGATCCGCAAATAGTCGACCGCCTGTGGTGCCACCTCCGGACCCGCCCCCATCAGGTCGATAAGCAGGTGGGCCGCCCCTTCGATTACTACCAAACCGACCACCATCAGCACCGCCGCCACCATGATGGACTGATTGACCAGCCGGGTCGCCCGATCCCGGTCGCCTAAACCGACCGCCCGGGCTATCAGCGGGGTTCCGGCGTAGGTGAGGACGATGAAGAGAAAAAAGGCCAGCCCGAGCACCCCGTTCACCACTCCCAAGGCGGCCAGTGGCTCCTCGCCCAGCCTTCCCACGAAAGCGGTGTCGACCAGGGCCACCAGAGGTTCGGCGGCCAGAGCCCCCAAAGCAGGTACCGCCAGACGAGCTATGGAGCGGTCTTCGTCGGTGATGCGGAACATATAGGTACAGGTGAGCCTATGAGGGGTAGGGATACTGTATAAAGCCGAGTTTTCGGCCCGGGTGGGAATAACCCCGACCAGGCCGAAACCGACCCAGGGCCGCCATCCCTCTATTGTGGTGGGATGGCCAAGGGCGAACGTCGTGCGGATGGAACTGTACCCACTCCTAAGGAAAGGGGTTACGCTCGGCGGATTATGAATCGTCTGGAGGCGCGCTATCCGGAGATCAGGACCGCCCTGAACTACGAAAACCCCTTTCAGCTGCTGGTTTCTACGGTGATTTCCGCCCAGACCACCGACGAGAACGTGAACCGGGCCACGCCGGAGTTGTTCGCCCGCTGGCCCACCCCCGACGATCTGGCCACCGCCAACCCGGAGGAGGTCGAAAAAGTGATCTTCTCCACCGGCTTCTACCGTCAGAAAACCCGCTCGATCATCGCTCTGGCCCAGGATCTGACCGAACGCTTTGAGGGGGAGGTGCCGGACAGCATGGCGGAGCTGGTCACGTTGAAAGGGGTAGGCCGCAAAACCGCTTCGGTGGTTCTGGCAGAAGCCTTCGGGAAACCGGCTATTGCAGTGGACACCCATGTGCGCCGGATCACCAACCGGAGGCTGCAGCTAACCAAAGAAGACGACCCGGCCAAGATCGAACAGGACCTCAAGGCATTAGTCCCCCGCCAGGAGTGGCGGCACCTTTCCATGCGGATCATCCAGTTCGGAAGGGACGTCTGCGAGGCCCGCAAACCCCGCTGCTGGGAATGCGATCTAACCGGCCTATGCCCCTACCTCCCCAAGTCCCTCCCTACCGACTAACCACGAATCCAAGTAGTCTAAAGCAGGGCCGGCCGAAGATATCTACGCTCGTGGTCGCTCAGATTTTTCAGCCGCTCATAGTCCACCACGCGCTCGGTTATCTCCTCTGCGGTACGGACTTCGATTGCTTTTCCCTTCTCAACCATTTCGTGGGCCCAGGGTTGGGCCGAGGTCAGGGACTTGATCAGGAACACCCGCTTGCCGTGTTCGGAGGCGAGTCGGGCCTGCAATCTGGCCCCTGAAGTCCTTGATGCCTCGATCACGACGGTGCCCTGACTTATCCCTGAGGTGACCTCGTTGCGCTTACGGAAGGTCCATCGGACGGGGTGGGCGGTGGGGAGAAACTGAGACACGATCAGACCGCCGGACCTAACAATACGCTCGGCCAGCCCCTGATTCCCACGAGGCGAAACCTGGGTTATGCCGTTGCCTAAAACCGCAATGGTCCTCCCACCCAAGTCGAGAGTGGACTGATGGGCGGCGGTGTCAATGCCTCTCGCCAGGCCCGAAACCACCGTAATGCCCGACTCGGTAAGCAAACCGGCCATCCGGTATGCTCTCTGCAATCCTTCCGTGGTGGCCTCACGAGTGCCCACTACGGCCATGCTGTGGGTGTCGGCCTGGGCATCCAAGACTCCTCTATAGAAGAGGAACGGCGGCAGGTTGTGTACCAACCGAAGGTTGATCGGGAAGTCCTGGTCCAGCACGGTTGTCAGCTGCGCACCCACGGATCGAGCCGCCTCCACTTCCGCATCCACCCGGTGGTAGGCAGCCTGCCAGTCATCGGAGGACGCTATCTGGGCAACCCAACGGGTCTGGTCGGCCCAGTCACTGGATTCGTTGACCTCCCCCACCATCAAACCCTTGATCGACCCCTCCTGATGTGCTTGCCGGGCGATCACCCCCCAATCGCAACGATCTCCGGCAGCCACCAGAACGCAAAGCGCCAGCAGATCCCGTCGGCTGCCGATCAACTCAACCAAAAGACCTTCCCTTCCGCTCCTAAAGGCTACCCGCACCGGAGTGTTCGGGCGGGCACCATTCGATCTTTTCCTGCAATGTACTGATAGCGAGTGACGTTTTCAGCTTCGGCTCTTGCAGATCACATAGACCACATGACGGCAGTAGGGCCTATGTCGGCGATATCAGCCCGGTCGTTGATGGATGGCGGCGTATGTGCTACAGTTAGCCGATAAATCAACCCTGACAGGCCGGCTCACCTTCCGGTTCTTGCTGTTTGGGCTATCAAGGAGTGCACAATGGACATATATCGAACGATGTCACCCAGGAAGGTACTGGTGGCGTTCTGCGCCTTGGCATTGGCCGTGGCTACGTTAACCGTCACCCCCCCCCGTTGACGCCCAGACGGACGACGACCCGCCGAGGCCCGTAGGGAAGGTACTGGTTACCGCCACTTGGAGCTGGGGTTCCGGCGAACCGGATCCCGACACCTCCGCCGGCAGGCGCTACCAAAACATTGTCGACAACTTCTTCCAAAAGGGTGCCACCTCCTACGGCACCACTATTGAGATTGAAGACATCACCAACAGCCGGGGCGAGATCACCGGCCTCAAGGTGACCGTCAGGTGCAGCCCCGACCACGAATGCACCTGGAACGGCAAAGACGTGGACGATGACCGTGGAAAGGATTGCGACCGCTCCTCCGACAACTTCGACAGAACATGCAACTTCACTCTGACGCACAAAAAGGTCGAAACGTTCGAGCCCGAACCCTACGTAGACCCGGACGATGCCGATATCGCCAGGCAGCGCGACCCGGTGGGCACGGTGTCAGCCAGCCCCCGCAGCCGCGCCACCGAACATACCGTGCCAGCCCAGGGCCACTGCGGGGAAGCGCTAAACACACCAAATGACCAAGACCGCGACTACATGGTGGTGTACACGTACTACGTATCCGTCTGGCAGGAGGACACACACGGAAACAATCTCCTGGGCAAACCTGTGACCGAGTGCAGGCTGTGGGCACCAGACGAGCCTTACCACCCGATCGTCTGGCACCCAATGCCCACCGAACAAGACCCTGACAAAGGCTCTTACGGGCCGGCGATGGATGCTCAGATGCGCGGTGGCAGGGTGGTAACGGTCGGAGAGGCTCTGCCTGACACCCGGCCGTCGCTCTACTTGTGTAGAACCACCGATAGGGTCCTCAAAGGTCGCAACTGCATCAAAACCTCATACGAGTACGACACCATTGACAATAATGGAAATATTAATCCGCGTGAGCCGACCGACCGCGCCCCTAGCATCACCCTCCCCGGCGACCAGCCCGAGTACGAACCGCCCACCCAAAACCAGAAAGACAACTGCACCCGCCGCAGTGACCACGAGACCTGCATCAACAAGCTTGAACGCGACGCGGCGAGCAAGTACAACCGGGAACTCGAACAACACACCGCGCAGGTGCTGCGCTACGAGCAAGAACTCAACAACCTCTACTACGAAGAAAACGGCGATCCTACAGGACAGTCGTTCTGGGTCTGCACCGACTACAACCAGTGGAAGAAAGACGTCTCAGAAGGGATCACCGGAAAGCGCTGCCACCTCGTCAACTAGCTCCGGCCCCCAAAGAAAACACTCCTAAAGGTTTCGGGCCCCACTTCATACGGGGCCCGAAACTTTTTGCACACCGGAATGTCGGTCGGAAAACACCGTCGTGTATAGCGGCCTCACGTCCTGTGGCAGCAAGCCTCAGACGTAAACGGCCACCTTCGCAGGGGGTCAGAGTATGGAATTTTCCGTAGCTACCGGCCGGGTGGCCGTTCTTTCATTCATCCCCACAGCCATCCCTGCCCCGCTAACGGTTCTGATGCCGGCCAGAGGGTAAAACGCCTATGTGTGGGTGGAGATCCCCTTATGCCGGTACCTTGGCTTTATTTGGGGAGTTGATCGGCGCGGTGTAGGAAGGCTGCCATCTGGCCGCGGGTGACGTTGCGGTGGGGACAGAATCCAGAGCCGTCGCCGCAGCCGAGGGTGATCTTGGAGGCGGCGAGTCTGGCCACGTCAGCCGCGAACCAGGCGTCGGGATCAACATCGGTAAAGCCTGGGTCGGGGGCGTCGGGCAGATTGTAGGCGCGCGACATGAACGCGGCTGTTTGGGCTCGGGTGACGGTGCGGTTGGGACAGAATCCGGAACCGTCGCCGCAGCCGCTTGTGACTCCGAGGGCGGCCATTCGCTCGATGAACGGCGCATGGAAGTCGGTGGCATCCACGTCGTTAAACCTTGATTCTGTAACCGGCGGTGGATCCTGTCCGTCGAGCATCCGTACCGTCCACACTGCCATCGTCTGGCGTGAGATCGGCTCGCCGGGGCAGAGCCCGGTGTCACATTCGGCGCCGGCGAATATGCCTCGCCGGGCCAGTGCCGCCACCGCGCTCCTGATGCTGGGGGGCATCGGGTAGCTGTAGACGATATCGTCGTTGGCGTCGGCGACATAGATCATCTGTCCATCCGACCAGACCCCACGCGGGCTGGCGTTGCCCGAATCGGCGAGCGCTGCTACGTCATCGCCGGGAGATCGCTTTAGCGCCGCCGACTCCGCCGGTACCTGTGGCAACAGGTAGGCGAACAGCCGCGCCCGTTCGTGGTCCGACACCCAGACCGCGTCTCCGTCGGACCACAGGCCGTGGGGTGAAGCATTGGCGGGATCAAGCGCGTGTCGGCCGAGCAGGGAACCGTCGGCGAGGTTATAGGCGAACAAGGCACCTACGCCGGCGTCGAGCACCCACAGCACCTCCCCGTCGGACCAGATGCCGCGCGGCTCGGCGTTGTCTGCAGCCAGCGCGAACTCGCTCGATTCGATGGGTATGCCCCGCCGGGTACCTACGAAGATGTAGGAGAAGACCCGGTCGGCGGCGCTGTCGGAAACCCAAAGTATCAGCCCATCCGACCAGAGGCCGCGGGGCTGGGCGTTCTGCACCGCCAACTCAACGACCTTCGGCGGAGAGGTGTCCACGAGCGGGTAGCCGTAAATGGCGTCCGCAGCCCCGGTGGTGTTCTCAAGCAGCCATAGAGTGTTGTTTTCGTCGTCGTGCCACATGCCCGTCGGGGTGCCATGTGAATCGGCTAGTTCAACTACCCCGCCCAGGTCGGGGGCAACTTCCGGCTCGGGATCCACCGATTCGATCAGCCAGCTACCGTCGCCTTGTGCGTGCGCCAGGAAATGCGCAATCTGTCCATCGATCCTCCAGCCGGGCACCTGCACCGTGGCTAAGTCGCGAAAGAAGAAAAGCCGCCCCTCGCCCGTAGACCGCACCACAAAATGGTCACTGCGCCGCGGATAGCGACAGGCCTCACCGGGTTCGACAACCAGATCGGCGCGACACAACGGCCAAGTCGTCGGGGCCTCCTCTTGTTGGGCGGGGACGCTCCCGGCGAACCAACCCACCAACGCCAAACCGATCAACAGCCCCGCAGCAAGCATCCTTCGGCCGGCACCCGCGCCAAGCAGCACGCCGCCACCATCAGTATCTACACCTCGGGCGGGTGTTGGTGCCATCGTAAACCTCCCTAGAAGCCCCTGCCCTCACCCAGGATAGAAGAGCGCCCCCGCCTCATCAACCC
>VXMP01000063.1 GCA_009841075.1 Acidimicrobiia bacterium
TATTTGTATGGAGCGACAGCCGAACCGCAGTCTCCCGGCTTCAGTCCGGGCATGGTTGACCACGCTCCGAATCAGGTGGTGTGCGGCGGGGGCGGGGACCCGGCGTAGCCGGGTGAGGTGTGCCTTTTTTCGCGTTCTCGTGAGTGTTTTCCCAGTTTATAGGGTGTTTCTCTCCTTGCACTATCGGGCCAATGGGTCATTTTCAGTATCCTCTTAACGCACTAGGAAACCGTGACGAAACGGATCGTCGGGTTCGATAACAAAGGTGGCCTTGGACGAGTAGTAGGCGTGGCCTCCCACCTCCACACCAACACCCCGATCGCCGTTATCCAGGTCGAGTTCTTCCACCACGCATCCGGTCATAACCGATCCGATAACGCTCTCGAATATTCGCTCCTCCCCCACCTCTACCTGCCCCAGGGCGTGTCTCAAGGCCATTCGGGCGGTAACCCCCGATCCGGTGGGACTGCGATCCACCTGGGAGTCGGCAAAGACACAAACGTTTACGGAAACAGAATCACCATCCTTACCGTCGGTCAAAATCGAACCGTAGAGAAAACCCAAACCGGCCGGACTATGTGGGGTGAGGTCAATCCGGGTTTTTACGGTCTCGGACAAGGCGTTGGCGGCTCTAACCAGCTCGGCTACCGGTGAGCGACGCACGTCCAACCCGAACTCCGCCGCATCGGATATGGCGTAGAAAGCCCCTCCATACGCCACCCCACAGGAAACCCTGCCATAACCTTTTACTTGAACCTTAAGGTCAGGATACGGTGCGAAAGCGGGCACACTACGAAAACTTACGGCACCGGTTCGACCGTCCTCAACCTCCACCTGAACGGCGACCGGGCCGCACGGACACTGGATAACCAACCGGGTTAGGGGCTCCTGTTTGGATACCAGACCCTGGTCGACGGCATATCTTCCCAAGGCAATAACCCCATGCCCGCACATGGTGGAATACCCCGAGTTGTGCATAAACAAGGCGGCCAAATCGGCTTCGGGAAGGTCGGGTTCAACCAGAACCACTCCATACATGTCGAAGTGGCCGCGGGGTTCGTGCAACAGTGCGGTACGCAGATGGTCGAGTTCGGCCTGCACATACCGGCGCTTGTCCAACAGGGTGGCTCCCAAAACGGATGGATAGCCCGATTCCACGATCCGAAACGGCTCTCCCCCGGTGTGCATGTCGGTAGCGGTGATTCTATAGGCAGCAGGTTCGGTGGTCACGACCCTGGCAGGGTACCCTCCTTAAGCTAAAGGTCGGGTAACCTATTCCGGTCCTAGGAGAGACATGGGTTTCAGAACAGATCAGATACATTCCGGAGTCACGCCCGATCCGACCAGCGGGGCCATCCTCACCCCCATCCATCAGTCCACTACCTTCGTGCAGCCTTCCGTGGATGAATACATGGCCACCGGCTACTCCTATTCCAGGTCGGCCAACCCCACCGTTACCGCCCTTCAAGATCGTCTTACCATCCTGGAGGAAGGGGTGGGATCGGCCGCCTTCGCCTCGGGAATGGCTGCCACCAATGCCGTTTTCCTGGCCCTGCTCGGTGCCGGAGACCATGCGGTGGTAAGCGACGTAGCCTATGGCGGAACCTACCGACTGGCCGACAAGGTGTTCACCCGGTTCGGAGTGGACTTCACCTTCGCCGATACTTCCGACCCCCAGGCGGTACAGGAGGCTATCAACGACCGCACCCGGCTCATTTTCACCGAAACTCCGGCCAATCCCACCCTCAAATACACCGACATTGCTGCAGTCTCCGCCCTAGCCGCTTCCTCAGGGATAGTCCACGCGGTTGACAACACCTTCCTCACCCCCTACTTCCAGCGTCCCCTCACTCTGGGGGCCGATCTGGTGGTGCATTCGACCACCAAATATTTTGACGGACACAACGCCACCGTCGGTGGAGCGGTGATAGGCCGGACCGAGGAGCTGATGGAGCAGATCGCCTTCGTACAAAACGCCGCCGGCCTGATCATGTCTCCGATGGTGGCCTGGCTGACCATGCAAGGAAGCAAAACCCTCGCCCACCGGATTGAACAACAATCCGCCAATGCCATGGCGGTGGCCCATTACCTCGAGGCCCACCCCAAGGTAGCCAAGGTGGTCTACCCCGGACTCCCTTCCTTCCCGCAACATCGGCTGGCCACCGAACAGGCCTCCGGTTACGGTGCCATGGCCTGGTTCGAGGTGGAAGGAGGCCTGGAAGCCGGCAAGAAGCTGATGGGCTCACTACGGGTTTGGACCCTGGCCGAAAACCTGGGATCGGTGGAGTCTTTGATAACCCATCCGGTCACCATGACCCATGCCGACGTAGAAGAACACGAACGTCGCCGGGTGGGCATAACCGACGGTCTGGTACGAATCTCCGTCGGCCTCGAAGAGGTAGAAGACCTGATAGAAGACCTGGATCAAGGCCTCAATCGCCTCTAGATTCTCTCTGAAAACCACCCCTCCCTCACTCAACGCAGAAGCCGCTTTTCTAACTATTTCTCGCGCTCTCAAATTAGGGGTTGAAAATGTCCCCCGGGCATGATACGTAAGGGGTTGCCAAGCACCGAAGGCCGGGTTAGAGGTAAGGAATCCCGATCGGATCCCCGGCATTTTTGGGAAAATCGTATGGAGCGAAAGCCAATCAGTAGTCTCCCGGCTTCAGTCCGGGCATGGCTGA
>VXMP01000019.1 GCA_009841075.1 Acidimicrobiia bacterium
TCCGCCACCGCCTTGACCATCTGCGCCGCCGCACCCCAACCCTTCTCCGACGCCCGACGAACATCACCCGCCTCCAACTCCGCAAAGCCCTGAGCCAGGAGATGTCGGGCGGCTTCTTGATAGCTTGGTTTGGCTTCTTGTGTTGTCATCGATTATCCTTTGCTAGATTGCGGGTGCTCAGTGTAACAAGATGTTGTGATATATGCTAAACTGATACTAGGGTCGATCAGTATCTAAAAAGAACGGAAGGGCTGTGGCAACAATACATGTTCCGGTGACGGTTAGAAATCCTGCCGACCTCGACCAGTGCTGGGAGGGGGTTTTCCTGGTGGACACCGGTGCTACCGACTGTATGGTGCCACGTCCCGACCTGGAGGCGATCGGCATCCAATCAGTAGGAGAACGGGAGTATGAGATGGCCAACGAGACCCGGGTGACGTACGGTACTGCGGTCGCTCAGATCGAGTTCATGGGCGAAATCCTGGGAGCGCGGATTATTCTGGGCGAGCCCGATATCGAACCCCTTCTGGGAATAACCGCTCTCGAGTCCGCCGGGCTGGAAATAGACCCGGTTACCCAACGCCTGAAGCGGCTTCCCGCTATCCAACTCAAGCAGGTGGACTCCGCTAGCCGACCACTTTCATAACTGTGCTCCTAACCGGGGAGGTGTAGACCCGGCGATATCCGAGCAGAACCGGACTGGCCGTATCTACTCCGACATCCACCCGTAAAACCGGAGGATCCAGCCGGAGTAGTTTCTCCTCGCCTGCCAAGATGATTATGTTGCCCTCGCCGATACGATGGACCACTTCCGGGCTGATTTGCTGATTACCCCTGCCGAGCAAAAACCCCTGACCTCCTATAACCCCCAGGTAAAGGGTGGCAGGTCGAGAGCCGTCCAGCAGACCAAGCAGTCCGGCTTCGGTGACATCCTCGGATAGAAGACCCTGGTTGAGAACCACATCTACTCCCACCAGGGTTCCTTCCAAGCCCAGGTGGGCAAGAATCCGAGCGGTGGTTGTCCCCGGCCCCAGAACATAGAGTCGGTCCGATTCCATCTCTCGGGCCAGGTGCTCACACAGCCGATCCAGGTCGGCGTCATCACCAACCGCAGCGGTTGCCTTCCCTGGTTGCAACAGGTCACGCCCGAAAGGAACAGACGCCACCGAGAACTCGGCAACCCCTCCCGAATCGTCCCCGGCGTCCAGTACCTCGCGGGCAACCAGGGGGACCTGATCGGGTGAAGAAAGGTAGCGAGCCGCTATCGAACCCGCTGCCTCGGGTGTATTACCAAACACCGCCGAATGCATCTTCACTCCGGTTGGGATACCGACAATCGGCACTTCCGCCCCGACCACCCCGATTACATCTCGGGCGGTTCCGTCTCCGCCGGCGAAGGCGATCAACCCCACCTGCTGTTCCATCATCCAGGCCACCAAGTCCCTGGTGTCCTGGGCGGATGTCGGAGAGGATGGGATCGGGTAAACCTCTGGCGTAAGTCCCACGTCACGGGATACTGTTTCTCCCATAGACCCCGAACCGGTTAGCACCATCCGATTTTCGGGTAGGGCTTGGGCCAGGATTCGCATCGCCCGGGCGGCTCGAAGGTGGGCGGTCGGAACCGCTCCAAGAGCAGACGCCGCCAGATAGGTGTCGCCGTCGGTGCCGTGCAGTCCGACCGACCCGCCCATACCGGCAATCGGGTTGACGATCAAACCAAACCTGGTGACTCCGGCACGTTTCATATCGGCTTGAAGGTAGCCGAACACGGGGCGGTTTTGGTCGTTAAAGTTACCGGTACGTCCCTAGATTCGGTACATACATAGATAAAAAGTCGGGAGGTGTAGGAGCGTGAACCGAGCCCACCCATATATGGCCAATTCCACACCGGAAGCCAAACAGCATATGCTGAAGGCGATCGGTGTGGGCAGCGTGGACGAGCTTTTTGAGCAGATCCCGAACCAACACATAACTACCCGACGGTTTGACCTGCCCGTTCCGCTCGACTCAGAGGTGGAGTTGAGACGTCACCTGAACGAGACGCTGGGCAAAAACCAAACCTGCGAGGAGAACCTAAGCTTCCTGGGTGGCGGGGTCTGGCAACATCATGTCCCCGCCATCTGCGATGAGATCTGGACCCGCAGCGAGTTTCTGACCTCGGTGTGGGGGACGGGTTCCTCCGACCTGGGCCGAAATCAAGCCTGGTTCGAATACGCCGGCCAGCTGGGGGAGCTGGTGGGCATGGACTTTGTGGGGCTGCCGGTTTACAGCTGGGGGGCTGCCGTGGGCCATTCGATGCGGATGGCGGCGCGGATGACCGGGCGTAACCGGATTCTGGTACCGGAATTGATGGATCCTCAAAGGCTGGACGTGGCCCGGACCTATGGGGGATTCCCGGAGCAAGGGGGCTATCTGGAGATCATTTCAGTGGGCTATAACCCCGTAGACGGACGGCTGGACCTGGCCGATCTGTCCGGTAAGCTCGACCAAAGGGTGGCGGCAGTGTATTTCGAAAACCCGGCCTACCTGGGGGGTATTGAATCCGGTGCGGACGAGATCGCTCGGATGGCGAGGGCCGCCGGAGCCGAAACCATCGCCGGCGTGGACCCCACCTCCCTTGGCGTTATGGCACCTCCCTCACAGTATGGAGTAGATATCGCGGTGGGGACCACCCAGCCGCTCGGAGTGCATATGAACGGCGGCGGTGGAGTGGGAGGCTTTATCGCCACCCGTGACGAGGAGCGTTACGCCCGTGAGTACCCCACCCTTCAGGTCAGTATCACCGACACAATCGAGGAAGGGGAGCGTGCCTTCGGGTTGGCCCTGTTCCAGCAAAGCTCCTACGGTTCCCGGGAGGACGGTAAAGACTGGACGGGCAACTCGGTTTATCTTTGGGCGATCGCCAACGCCGCCTACATGTCCGTTCTCGGCCCGACCGGTTTCGAGGAACTGGGCCGGGCGATCCTCCGCCGGAGCAGCTACGCCGCCCGTCTTATCTCCTCTATACCTGAGATTACGGTGCGGTGGCCGACCGGATTCTTCAAAGAGTTCGTGGTCGGTTTCGACGAGACCGGTCTTTCGGTGTCCGAGGTGAATCGGAGGCTCCGATCCCACGGCATCTTCGGAGGTAGGGATTTGAGCAGCGACTTCCCTGACCTGGGACAAAGCGCCCTGTATTGTGTTACGGAGGTGCATTCCGTCTCCGACATCGACCGGCTGGCTGCGGCTCTGGAAGAGGTGACCCGATGAAGAACGGACTCAGAAAGTATCACGCCGCGGTTTGGGACGAACCGCTGGTGATGGAAATGGGGGCAACCGGTCGGCGCGGTCAGCTCTTCCCCGTGGACGAGCCCGGCTTCGGGGTGGCGGTTGACGAGGTAACCGATCTGATTCCCGAGGGCATGAGGCGGGAGCGACCGGCCGAACTGCCCGAGCTTTCGGAACCCGATGTGCTGCGCCACTATCTGCATCTTTCTCAGGAGGTGCTGGGGATGATGGGGATCAGCCTGTTCGGAACCTGCACGATGAAGTACAACCCGAGGGTTACCGAAGCGCTGACCCGACAGCCCTTTGTAGCCGAAACCCATCCCGATCAGGATGTCGAAACCCTGCAAGGCACCCTGGAAATAATCCACGGACTCGACCGGATGCTCCGAGAGCTGACCGGCATGGATCAGTTCGTGTTCCAGCCCGGTGGAGGTGCCGACGCCGCGTTTCTGCACGCCACTGTTACCCGGGCCTATCACGAAGCGAGAGGCGACCTTGCCCAACGGCGGGAGATCATCACCACCGTTCAGGCCCATCCCTGCAACCCGGCTACCGCGGCCGCGGCCGGATTCGAGGTCATAAATCTTCCTTTGGAGGAAGAGGGGTACGCCTCTGTGGAAGCCCTTCGGTCGGTGGCTTCCGAACGAACCGCCGCCCTGATGGTCAACAACCCGGACGATATCGGAATCTACAACCCTCACATCAAGGAGTGGGTGGACATTGTGCATTCGGTGGGAGGCCTCTGCTTCTATGACCACGCCAACTACAACGGGGTGATGGGCCGGATAAGGGCTCGAGAGCTGGGGTTCGACGCCTGCATGATGATGCTCCACAAGACGTTTGGTGCCCCCAAGGCCGGGGGCGGCCCGGCGGTGGGTGCCTACGGATGTTCAGAAGATCTGGCCCCCTACCTCACCACCCCGGTGGTGACCAAAGGCGAAGACGGTAGGTACTCGGTGAAGGTTTCCGAACAGGCAGGCAGCACCCAGGTGAGGGAATACCTGGGCAACATCCCGGTGGTGATCAAGGCCTACGCCTGGCTTCGGGCGTTGGGGGCCGCCGGGGTCAAGGAGGCCGCCGATCTGTCGCTCCTGGCCAACAACTACATGGAGACCCGCCTCCTGCAAATCCCCGGGGTGACCAAGGGCCTTCCTCATCTGGACAAACACCGGATGGAGATGACCCGCTATAGCCTGGGCGAGCTCACCGAGGAAACCGGGGTTACCACCTTGGACGTGCAGAACCGGATGGTGGACTACGGGGTGGACGCCTTCTGGCTGAGCCATGAGCCCTGGTTTATTCCCGAGCCGTTCACCCCCGAGGCGGGAGAGATGTGGTCGGTGGAAGACCTGGACTATTGGGTGGACGTCATCGCAGCCATTTGCGAGGAAGCCCGCACCGACCCCGATCTGGTCAAGACCGCCCCTCATAACCAACCCATCCACCGGGTGGCAGGTACCGGACTGGACGATCCCGAGCGGTGGGCTACCACCTGGCGGGCCTACCGGCGCAAGAACGGACTAGAAAGCTGATTCCGGGTGCGCGTTAGCGTACCGGGGGTGGGGCAGCCCGACTCCAGGGTTGATCTGACCTTTGAAGGCCGTCCGGTCAAAGGATGGGCGGGCGACACCCTGGCGGCGGCGTTGATAGCGGTGGGCGAATCGGGACTTCGGGAGACGTTCGACGGCGGTAGGCGGGGTGTTTTTTGCGGGATGGGGGCCTGCCATGAGTGCTCGGTTGTGGTAGACGGTCGGCCCGGGAAGTTGGCCTGTATGACCGGGGTGGACAGCGGAAGCGTGGTTGAACCTCAGCCCGCCCTATCGCCGGCTCCGCAACCTCCCAGAGGAGAACGGCCGAAACAAGAAATCGCTCCTACAGTCTTGGTAGTGGGAGGAGGCCCGGCCGGCCTGTCGGCTGCTGCGGTGATAGCCGAAAGCGGCGTGGACGTGACGCTGATAGACGAACGCTCCAAACCGGGCGGCCAGTTCTACAAACAACCTTCGCCGGAACGTCCGATAGATGAACACCGGCTTGATAAACAGTTTCGGGCGGGACGGAACCTCATCGAACGGGCTCAGAAAGCCGGGGTCAGGTTCCTGAACAACATCACCATCTGGGGTGCCTTCGCTCCCGACCGGCTGACTGCCCAGGGCGCAGGCTATGACTGGGTTCTTCGACCGTCCCGGCTGATCCTTGCCACCGGTGCCTACGAGCGCTCCGTTCCCATCCCGGGATGGACGCTGCCGGGGGTGATGATGACCGGTGCCGCCCAAACCCTGCTTCGTTCCGGCTCGGTTTCGCCCGGAAGGCGGGTAATGCTGTCGGGCAACGGGCCGCTCAACATGCAGGTGGCGGCCGAGTTGGTCGGAGCGGGGGTGGAAGTGGTGGCCTTGGCCGAGCAGACCGACCTGAGGTGGTGGCGTAATCTGGGCGCGGGTGCGGGCATGTTTGCCAATGCCCCGGAGCTGGTGGCGAAAGGGTTCTCCTATCGGACCACCCTGACCAGGGCGGGTGTTCCGGTACTGGACCGTTCCTCGGTAATAGAGATCCGAGGGGAGAAACAGGTGGAGGAGGTGGTGACTGCCCGCCTGGATGATTCGGGACATCCTCGGGCAGGCACAGACCGAGAGTTCCAGGTGGACGCGGTCTGCCTGGGATATGGTTTCGTGCCGGCCAACGAGATCTCACGGGCCCTGGGATGCGATCATCGGGTCGACCAGGAGACCGGCAACTTGGTGACGGTCCGCTCCCCTACCGGAAGGACCTCTATAAATACTGTGTGGGTGGTCGGCGACGCCGGAAGGATAAGCGGTGCCTACACCGCCGCCGCGCTGGGAATCCTGGCCGGTGCCGAGGTGGTGGATGATCTCGGACTCGGGTCTTCCGAATCGTTGGCCGAGCAGGTGTCCCGGTCCCGACGCTCCCTTCGTAGGCATCGGCGTTTCCAAGATCACCTCCGTTCCTTGTATCAAACCAAGCCTTTAACCACTCAGCTGGCCCGAGACTCCACCCTGGTCTGTCGCTGCGAGTCGGTGCCCTTGGGAGAGTTACGCCAAGCCTTTGGCGGCGGTGCTGCTACGGCAGGTGCTGTCAAACGCCTGACCAGGGCCGGAATGGGTATGTGTCAGGGACGCTATTGCAGCCCCTCGGTCCTGGCCCTGGCAGCCGAAAGCGCCGAAACCCCACTCGGCGAATACTCCGGTTTCGCCCCGCAAACCCCGCTCCGTCCGATGGCCATCGCCGACCTGATAGGAGACGATCTTTAACCAGGCCAGGACGATCATTACCCGGCTACCCTTAGAGTCGGCATTTATATATCGGTAAGTCGAGTTTGGAGGAGACGCATGGCCAAGGAGTTTCGGGGAAGCTATACCGTTTCGGTCACACCGTTCACGGAGGATGGTTCGGGCATCGACTTCGGAGCGCTGAAGAACTTCCTGGACTGGCAGATAGAGGTCGGCGTGCCTGGAATCATCGCGCTGGGCAGTACGGGAGAGTTCCTGGCGGTAAGCGACGAGGAGCGCCGCCAGATCGTGGAGACCTACGTCAACCACATCGACGGGCGCATGCCGGTGATCATCGGCACCATGAACGCCCACACCCCGAATGCCGTGCGCCACAGCCGCCAGGCGGAAGACCTGGGTGCCGACGGGGTGATGATCATCCCGCCCTACTACTACACGCCCACCGATGATGAGATTTTCCGGTACTACGAGGCAATAGACGCCGCCATTTCTATTCCGGTCATGCTCTACAACAACCCTTTCACCTCCAATGTGGACATGTCTGCCGCTCTGGTAGCCAGGCTCTGCAACAACCTGGAAAGCATCCAGTACATCAAGGAGTCGAGCATGCATCTCTCCCGGGTCAGGGAGGTTATCGAAGCCTCCGGAGGGAGGATGAAGGTGTACGCCGGAGAGTGGGTCATCGACTCCTACCTGCTGGGAGCGATCGGGTATGTCAACCCCTTCGGCAACTATCTACCGCGGGCTTCGGGCCGTATCTTCGAGCTGCTGGAGGCCGGTCGCATCGACGACGCCCGAGCGCTCTGGCGTCCGATCGACAAGATCGAACACACCATTGCCGAGGGTCACCCCACCTATGGCCACCAGTGCTACTCCAAGTCGCTGGCAGCGGCGGTCGGCCATCCGATGGGTGACGTTAGGGCACCGTTGACCACCTACGCCGAGTTGGGCGAGGAAGGCCGCGAACGCATGGCGAGGTTGATGCCGCTGGTCGAGGAAGTGGAGTCGCTGGCCGACTCTTTCGGTCTTTAACCCAAGGTGGGAGACTCTGACTCCCCGACTCGTAATAGCCCTGGCCTCCTCGGTCGCATAGGTGTGGTCGGGGGAGGCTCAATCGGGGTCGGCTGGGCCATCGTATTTGCCCGTGCGGGACATGACACCACGGTGTACGAGCCGGAGGCACCGCGCCGGCGGATCCTGATCGAAGAAGTGGAGGTTCGGCTAGGGGAGCTGGAAACCTTCGGCCTCCTTGACGAGGCACCTGCCGAGATCGTCTCACGACTGACGGTCACCGGCGACCTTAGTGAGACACTGGACGGTGCCGCCCATGTTCAGGAGTGCGCCCCTGAGTCCCTTCCCCTGAAGATCGGCCTGTTCGAGAAGATGGATGCGGGTGCCGACACCACCACCACGCTGGCCAGCTCCTCCTCCACCCTGACCATCTCCGACATCGCCGGTGGGCTAACTGGTCGGGCCCGCTGCCTCCTCGCCCATCCCGGCAATCCTCCCTATCTTATCCGGGTGGTCGAGCTGGCACCGGCACCTTTCACCGACCCGGAGACGGTGGATTCGGCCCGGGAGCTGTTCGCCGGTGCCGGGATGCTGCCTATATCGGTCCATCAGGAAATAGATTGCCTGGTGTTCAACCGACTACAGGGCGCACTGCTCCGAGAAGCGTTGTTGCTGGTCAGGGACGGAGTGATCGCGCCGGACGATCTCGACCTGCTGGTTTCCGAGGGATTGGCCCGGCGCTGGTCGGTGATCGGCCCACTCGCCGTCGCCGAGTTGAACACCCGGGGGGGCATCGTCGCCCATGCCGGGTTCATGGGCCTCGCCTACGGTCGGATCGGGCTGGAGCGCGGTCAGGAAGACCCCTGGGAATCAGACGTGGTGCGGCAGGTAGCAGAAGCCCTGGAGTCAAGATTCCCATCGTCCTGCCGGGACGATCAGGTGCTGTGGAGGGATCGGGAGCTGATGCGGCTCGAACGGGACCGCCGGAACCGAGCGAAACCACCCGGCCGCTGAAAGCCAGACGGGGGTTAGGTCAGGTCGGTCATCCGGACCTGGGCTTCGGCCATATGGAGGGAAGCCACCATCGGGTCAATGCAAACCGCGTCGATCAGATGGGCGACCTCGCCGACCATGCCTCCCCAGATGGTGCAGCCGAAGAGGATGGCCTGCACCGGCCCCCGCTCCAGCATGGCCTGCGCCGCCGGTACCCCTTGCTTATGCAATTGGCGACGGAACCGCTCCTGGATGATCTCGGCGGTGACCTCCAGGTTGCCGATCAGGCTGTCCTCACCTTCCACATGCATCGGCACGAAGGCGATGTCGCTCACCACGTCCGACAGCCCGTAGGCCCGGAGGTTACGCCGTACCCAGTTGGCAGTGGTCTTCCAGTCGTGCTCGTCAGGGAACAGCATGCCGATGTTGGCACCCCGGGCGGCAGCCAATGCGGCGGCGGCCTGCAGCGGACCGACCACCGGGATTCGGGCAACACGCTGGGCCTCCATCAACGCCGGGTCGGAACAGCAGCCGATTATGGCGGCGTCTGACCCCTCTCGTTCGGCATCCAAGACCGTTTCGATCAGCTCGTTCATGTAGAGGGGTACCGGTGGCAGCATGGGACCGGCCAGATGGGGCGGAAGATCAAGATGTCGCACTTCGACAAACACGCCACTCGAAGCGTGTTTGTCCAGCACCGACACCGCTCTCGGCACATGAATGTCGATTCCGATCGGCTCAATAAAGGTGATCTTCATCCGAAACCTCCCAGGTTCATTTCGGTAGCCTGCCCGACAGGGTTTTCGATACAGTAGAACCTAATCCTATCTTTGATGTGCCCTAGGAGGGTAACTGAAGTGTCTTTTATCAGGAGGATAAAGCATGGGTAAGTCGCTGGAGGACAAGGTAATCCTGGTGACCGGTGCGTCACGGGGTATCGGCCATGAGATAGCTCGGGAAGTTGGCCGTGAAGGGGCATCGGTCGTAGCTCACTATGCCTCAACCAAGGCCGGAGCGAAGAAGGCCACCTCCGAACTTGCCGCCGACCGCAGGCTTCTGGTTCATGCCGACTTTTCTCAACCCGGATCCGGGCGGTCGCTATGGAATGAGGCGGTGGCCTGGAAGGGACGGGTGGACGTGTTGGTAAACAACGCCGCCATTCTCTCCGAGGTTGACTGGAACAGTCCGGAGGAGGAATGGGATCGGATCTGGTCGGCGACTATGCAGGTAAACGTGTTTGAGCCGGCCCGGATAACCAAGGCGGCGGTCGGCCATTTCGTCTCCAATGGTTCGGGAACGGTTATAACCATTTCGAGCTGGCTGGCCTATCGGGCCGGTAGAGCCGCCACCGCCGCCTACAGTGCCTCTAAGGGTGCTATCACCGCCCTAACCAAGTCGGTCGCGGGCGATTACGCATCTCAGGGAGTGCTGGCCTTCAACATCGCCCCGGGAATGGTTCGTACCGACATGTCTGTGGAAGCGGCCAAAAAGCTGGGCGGAGAAGAGGAAACCTCCAAACAGTTGGCCATGGGAGAGTGGATTCCTCCGGTGGAGATAGCCCGTCTGGTGGCGTTTCTTTCCAAAGGAGATTGCCGCCACCTGTCCGGTGCCACCATCGACATCAACGGTGCCAACTACATGCGCTAGGAGGGTGCCGAGTTAGGCCGGGAAGTCCGTTCCTTCCCGATAGGCCGGACTGTTGATGACCAGGTAGGTGAAGTCCCCTTCGCACTCATAGGGAGTTCCCTTGGGAATCAGGATGAAATCGCCCGATTTGAATCCTTGGGGCGGCTCGTAACCCACCAATGCCACCCCGCCGCCTTCCACAATAAAGAGCACCCGGTCGCTTTCATTACAAATGGTACGTCTGAGCTGTCCCCAGACCCGGACATGGGTAATGCTCAGCGAAGACGTATCGTCCGGCCCGGTAAACGACGGGTCGCTTTTGCTGGAGCCGATAACCTTTTTCATAATGATCGTGTCCAGCCCAGGTCCGGTTTGCGCAATCTCAGGCATTTCCTCAAGTCTGATAACCGGCATGGGAGCCCTCCCTGGCTTTAACTCTCTAAAACCTGTCCTTGGTTAAGAGGAGGGTAACGAATGACGCACCGGCCACAGCAGCGACCCAGTGAAAATGGTCAATTTTCCAGTCAAGCTCCCCTCCCATTCTGTACACTCCGCTTTTAGTTGAAGCCCCTAGGCCCTCTTTCCCGGTGCCTAGGCCGGCTTTGTGTTCAAAAGCCTTAAAAAGGAGGGCGAGTATGAGAAGGGCCTTAAAGCGGATCCCGCCGATCATGGCGGTTCTGCTCGGATTTGCGCTGGTGGCCGGTGCCTGCACCACCACCGAGACTGTCACCGAAACAGTGGTCGTCACATCCATCGTGACGGAAACAGAGACGGTTACCGAGAAAGAGGTAGTGACCGAAACCGTGGAGGTGCTGCTAGACGACGCCGGAATGAGCAGAACGCTTCGTATCGCCATCCCGGATGACGTTGAACAACTTGATCCCGCCTTGGGCTCGGCACAACTGACCAACCTGGTCCTGAAGAATGTCTACATGCAGCCGGTTCAGTACCGACCAGGCCCGGATGTGGGTGGCTTTTCATATGCCGATACCACCTCGTTCGAAGGTCAGTGGATCGAGTCATGGGACTTCAGTGACGATTTCACCATGATCACCCTCCGGCTCCGTCAGGGTCTGACCTTCCCGACCAGCGGAAATCCGGTTACTGCGGACGACGCCGTCTACACGATCGAGCGAGCTCTTGCCACCGGACCGGCCGGACCGGCCTGGGTCTGGGGCAACATCGGTGTCACCTCTCTCGACCAGATCGAGCGGGTTGATGACCGGACACTCGTCGTCCACAGTGCCCGTCCCTCCACAATCGTGCTGCCGCTGATGAGAGACCAGACCATGGGCATCCTGGACAGCGAGACCATCAAAGCCAATTCCACGGACGAAGATCCCTGGGGCCGGGACTGGCTCAAGCAGAACTACGCCGGTAACGGCCGGTACGTGGTAGAGAGCTGGGAGCGCGGTTCGCAGATGGTTCTGAAGGTCAACCCCACCTGGACGGGTTTCCAACCCTACTTCCATACCGTGATTTTGCTGACGGTGCCCGAGGCGGCCAACCGGCTCGCCCTGCTCCAGAGCGGTGACGTTGATATCGCCCTTGATCTTTCCGTGCAGCAGCTGCAAACCGCATCCGGTTCGGATGGTGTGAAGGTACTGTCTGTGCCCGACCGGAACGGAATCAACGTCCTGATGAACAACCAGCGTGCTCCGTTCGACAACCTGGACGTGCGCAAGGCGTTGTCCTACGCAGCCGATTACAACGCGATTGTCAACGGTGTCCTAAATGGTCAAGCCGTGCCGAGTCAAGGACCTATCTCGGTGCACTCAAGATTCTTCGACCTCTACGGCTTGGGCGACGCGTGGGTCTATGAGCACAATCCCGACCGGGCGCGAGAACTTCTGGCGGCAGCCGGACACGGGGACGGCTTCGAGTTCGAGATGGTCATCCGCCAGGACATCCCGCTGGATGAAGCAGTCGCTACCAACCTCAAGGCGCAATTCGCCGACTACGGGATCGACATGAGCATCCGTCCCGTCACCGGAACCGAAATGTTCCGTGTCCTGAGCGAGCTCGACTATGACATGGCCTTCCGGGGCGGTCTCCTCGATTACATAGACGACCCCTACTATCAGTTCTTCCTGTGGTGGGATTCACAGGACGCGGCGATCAACTGGACGGGCTTCGCGGACTCGCGGATCGATGAGATACTTGACGAAACCGCTTCGGTCGTATCTGATCCAGAACGGCGCGAACCTTATCGTGAGGCAGTAACCCGATTGGTAGAAGCCGCACCGATGCTGTGGCTTGCCAATGCCAACTACACGCTGGCTATGCGCGAAGACATCGGCGGGTTCACTCTTCATCCCGATGGTCTCCTCTGGTTCGCCACCCTGAATCGGTCCGGCTAACCCAACCAGTATCACTTAAACAAGATCGGGAGGGCGACGCCTTAGGGCGGAAGCCCTCCCGATTCTTTCTACTCCCTGGAGCCACACATAGAAGTAGAAGCAATACAGGTAACTATTCAGGAACAGGGGACCGGAGATCGGTTCTCCGGACTCCGCCGCTGGGCCATGTTCCTAGTCAATCGTGTTGCCATACTCGCCGTTGTGCTATTCGCGGTGGTTGTAATTGGCTTCGCGATCACCCGATCCACCGGCACGCCTCTTTACGCCTCTCTGGGGGTGGCGGTGAGCGAGGAAATCATCCAGCAGCGTGCCGAGGAGATGGGCCTCAACGATCCCATCGTGGTTCAATTCTGGACCTATTTCACCGCCCTGGCCAGAGGAGACCTGGGTTCGTCCCGAATCAGCTACATACCTGTGGCGGAGGACATAGCACTCAAGCTTCCCGCCACCGCCGAGATGGTCTTCTTCACATTGGTGTTTAGTTTTGTCTGGGCTATCCCGCTAGGAGTGCGAGCCGGGCTAAGACCCGAAGGGAAGTTGGCCAAGCTCGGAGAAGGCATGGCACAGTTCGGGGTCAGTGTTCCGGCCTTCTGGCTCGGCCTATTATTCGTATTTCTTCTCTACTTCCTACCCCAGAGGATTCCGGAACCTCTAGGCCCCCTTCCTTCGTTGTTCCCTCCTCCTCTGGGCCGCCTGGGTGGTGCCACTCCCCCCGATATGGTGACTGGCTTCTATACAGTTGATGCCCTGCTAGCTGGAGACATCCGTCTGGCCTGGCAATCTCTATGGCACCTTATCCTCCCCGCCCTGACCCTCTCATTGACCAGCGGCCCTCCGCTCTTCCGTGTGACCCGCTCCGCGGTCAGCGAAGCCTTGTCCAGCCCGTTCGTCGAGGCGGCCTATAGCTACGGACTGGGCCGGCGAACGGTTCTAATCAGGGACGTCCTCCGCAACGCCTCTCCACCCGTGCTCAACCTCGCCGCCATGACCTTCGGCTACCTGATCGGGGGCGGGGTACTGGTGGAAGTGGTGTTCTCCTGGCCGGGGATCGGTTCATATGCGGTGTGGGCCATGAACAACTCCGACTACGACGCCGTGCTCGGAGTTGTCATCGTCGCCGCAGTCATCTACGTCATCCTGTATTTCATAGTCGATCTGATCCAGTTCGCTATGGATCCGCGGCTCCGGGACTAAAAGCCGATGACCACCATCGCTCCCCACAGGGAACGTAGTCTCTTTGCTCGGGTTTTCACCGGCCCGGCCGCCGGCATCACTATCCGGCGTTCCCTCTTCTTCTTCATGCTGTTCCTGGCGGTGATCGGTCCTTGGATTGAGTCGATCGGCCAATGGATACCCATACCCGTTTATGACCCGCTCCGGCCCGATCCGTTCAATCCGGTATCGCCGCCCTCTGCCGAGCACTGGTTCGGAACAGATACCCTGGGTCTGGACATTTTCACAAGGGTGATTGTGGCCACTCGAGTCGACTTCACCTTGGCGCTCATCGGGGTCACGCTCGGTGGCGGCTTGGGATGTCTCGCCGGCGCATGGGCCGCCTACCGGCGGGGGTGGGTGGACACGGTCGCCCTACGATTTGTCGAGGTAGTCCAATCCTTCCCCGTTCTTCTGTTAGGGCTCGCTCTCTTCGCCGCACTAGGCCCGCTCGACATCTTCGGCCCCGTGGATCACGGCATGGCAGTCCTGGTCATTGCCATCGCCATGGTGAACTTCCCCCTCTACCTGCGCCAGGTGCGCAGTGTGCTACTGCCACTTACCGAAGCCGAGTTCGTACAGGCGGCAAAATGCGCCGGCCTGGGCGCGTGGGGAATAGTCTGGAACCACTTCCTACCTAACGCCCGCGGCCAGATACTGGCACTGTTCGCCCTGACCTGCGCCTACGCCATCCAGATCATCGCCGGACTTAGCTTCATCGGCTTAGGTATCGAACCCCCGAATCCGGAGTGGGGATCCATGATCAAGACCGGAGCCACCCTGATCGTCCAGGGTCATTGGTGGGTATCGGTTTTCCCCGGTGCCGCGATAGTCCTATCCGTATACTCACTGACGGGTTTCTCGGTACGGTCCGAGACGGTAATCGGTCCTGGGGGAACATCGACATGAGGCCGTGGATTAGGTCTTTGTCGATCGTTGGATTGTGTTTAGGCCAGGTTGCCTTTGTCGAAACTGGAATAGTCGCGGAGGGTACTGAGAACGAGGGCTCGGAGGCCTGGGAAGGTGTGGAGGTAGAGGATCCTACGGATGATCACGACCCACCTCCTGCCGAGTCTGTTCCCGATCAGGCATCTGATGCGGCGCAGTCGGGTTCTTGTCCCCAGATTTATGACAACGGCACTCTTGATGAAACTTCGGATGATTACAGATTTAAAAGTAATTCGGTTGACTCGAATGGGAATCGGACGTGTGTGTATACGCGAGACACGTCTCGTGATGTAGATGGGCTTCCAAAAGATAATTTGTACCTTTGGAAGTGTTTAAGCTTAATTTTACTAATAATTGGTTGTGGTAATGGTAAAAATAATTCATTTGTTCATAAAAATAATCAAATGACTTTTGAACGGCCATATCCTACTTATCTTGAAGAAACTATCCCACCCTGTACACCTGTTCATCCTTCTGAAAAGACATCTTGTATATCAACACCTTTTGATAATTTTGGATCTTTTGCTTCATCGGCAAGCGGTCCTATTTGGGCTATCACAGGTGGGATTCCTTCGTTAGTCGATACGCTACTTGGTGACGGCTATCTTGGATTGGCTCCTCATATTGTTATACGAGGAGGTGTACTTAAAGATTCAACACGCTGTGCTTTATACCCTTATAAAAAATTTCCTTTCCATACAGAGGGCAGTACCTACAAAAATATATATTACTATTCCTGTCTTGTGGAGATTAAAGTTCATGAATATATTGTGGGAGTTGGTCCCCCACTTATTACAGCGATAGTTCACTTTGAACCGATTGGTCTTACCACAGATCAGGTAGAAAGGTGGAGCCAAATAAAACAAGAAATATTAAAGGAATTAGGGGATCCACAGACCAAAACCGCCACGGCATTCGAGGGGCGTGAGTTTGTATGGTTTCTACTTCCATCTTATACCATGTCTGTGGAAACATGGGTGGCAGACAAAACCTCAACTTCATTTGGTTGGTGCAGCAGCGAGAGGGCGAAGTGAGGGTTGTATCTCCGGATATCGTCTGGGCCGACACTGCAGAGGAGCAGGCAGTGTTGGATATGCCGTTGGATGACTTGGTGGCAAAGATAAAGGCGGCAGATATAGAGCGACGCAAATTGACGGATGGACGTGTTGGCATAACCACCGTGGATGACGACTCTTCTGATACGGAAGGTGGGGATCATATGACCTTGCCCCTGCTGGTCACGGACGCGAACAAGCTTCAGGATTATTACGTTGCTGCTGGTGCGGTGTATGAGGGGGAAAACAAGACTACTGTGTTGCCACCGCCTCCGCCTGATGATTTCGTTCCGCCGTCGACGACTGTGGCGTCTTCTACTACTTCTTCAAGCGTTCCTCCCTCATCGTCAACTTCTGTAGGCTTGACGTCAACCACTGCCGTAGAGTCCTCCACAACTACAACGCCAGAGTCTTCGACTACGACCTCGAGTCCGCTAGTGACGACTCCGGCCCCTACTACAACAAGTACGGCGGTGCAGCAGACGACCACCTCCCTGTCTCCTAGTGCCACGACGACTACTCCACCCACCTCCACCACCAGCACAGAGGCTCACGGTGCTTCGATAGCCAAGGCCGTTGGCACCGGCACCATCTTGGACAACGACTGATGCCGGTAGGCACTGAAGGAGTCTCCATAAACTCCGACACGGCCAACGAGACGTTGCTATCCCTCTCGGGTGTGGAAGTAACCATCAATACGATCTCTGGCCCGGTCCATCCTCTCCAGGGCGTGGATCTGGACGTTTTCCCCGGCGAAACGGTCGGCCTGGTGGGGGAAAGCGGATCGGGGAAGTCTATGACCCTGCGCTCGATCCTTCGGCTGATGCCGCCAGGTGGGGCGATCACCGGAGGTGCAGTCAAGTGGCTAGGCAACTCGGTACTCAACCTGGACGCCGATGAACTTCAGTCTTATCGAGGCTCTCAGGTGGCCATGATCTACCAGAATCCCGTATCGGCCCTCGACCCGATGCTAAGCGTAGAGCGCCAGATCGTGGACGCCTTCAAAGCCAACCGGGAAAACTCTGACGGCGTTGCAGAAGAATACGCCAGGGATGTCCTGCGGGATCTCGAGTTCGGCAACCCCGACGTCATCCTCAAACGCTACCCGCACCAGTTGAGCGGAGGAATGGCGCAGCGGGTCAACATAGCGCTGGCCCTGGCGTGTGGCCCCTCCCTGATCCTGGCGGACGAGCCCACCACCGGCCTCGACATGACCACCCAGATAAGGGTGCTGGATCTCTTGGAGCGTCAGGTGAGCGCCCGCAACGCCGCCCTGCTCTTCATCTCGCACGACTTGCGGGCCGTGTCGAGGGTGGCCCGAAATATCGGCATAATGTATGCCGGGCAGGTGGTCGAATTCGGCCCGCGGGAGCGTATCCTGACCAATCCTTCCCATCCCTACGCCCGGGCACTGCTCGAATGCATGAATCTGCGTACCGGAGAACGGCCTCGTTCTATCCCCGGCCTGGTTCCGCAAATGACCGAGGAATACAATCTCTGCGCCTTCCGGAACCGCTGCTCCTCGCGGATGGCTGTGTGCGACGAGCAGCCCCTACCGGTACACAACTTGGGCGAGCGGCACCGTTTGTTGTGTCATTTGGGTCCCGGCCATGACTGAGGCCCCCATCCTTGAGGTACGCAACCTGTCCAAAACCTACCGGGTGCGTCGATCTATCGGATTGGTGGAGACGATCAAGGCTGCCCAGGACATCTCGTTTGCGGTGGAGCGGGGCCGGACGCTGGGAATCGTCGGAGAGAGTGGCTCTGGTAAGTCCACAGTCGCCCGCTGTCTACTGGGACTCACGCCGCTCACCGAAGGGGAAGTCCTCTTGGACGAGAGTCCTCTGGGGGGCCTAGGCGTTCGGAAGATGCGATCTCATCGCCGCATGATGCAAATGGTCTTCCAGATGCCACAAGCCTCGTTCGACCCGACCCGTACGGTGCGCAGTTCGGTAGCGCAACCGCTACGCCGCCTCAGGCCGGACATGTCGAAGCCTCAACAAGAGGATCGTCTCCGCCATGTCCTGACAGCGGTCAGCCTTGGTGAGGAGCTGTGGGATCGCAAGCCGAGAGCCCTGAGCGGAGGACAACTCCAGCGCGCCGCCATTGCCCGGGCGCTGGCACCCGATCCCGAGCTGGTAGTGCTGGACGAGCCCACCTCTTCGCTCGACCTGAGCGTGCGGGGGGACATACTGTCCTTACTCCAAGAGCTCCAGGAAGAGTTCAACGTGGCATTCGTGCTGATCTCCCACGACCTTGAAGCGGTAAGGGTCTGCGCGCATGACGTGATAGTCATGTATCTGGGCCAGATCGTGGAACAAGGCACCGCAGAACAGGTCTTCGGTTCTCCTGCCCATCCCTACACCCAAGCCCTGATGGCAGCCAGCAAGTTCGAGACCGACAGTTTCGAGCTAGGCCCTAAAGGAGAAACCGACCCGACCAAAGGATGCCGCCTAATGCCGAGATGCCCCCTCGCCGAATCCGCCTGCTCCACCGAACAAGCCCTGGTCCCAAGCGGCCAGGAAGGTCGGATGGTGCGCTGCTGGAAGGCCGTCGAGGAGTAGGGGATGCGCAGCCCGCTGTGAGTCTGAGAACTTATCCGTTAATCCGGTCTCCCGAGGGCACAAAGTCCCTTCGCCACCAACCCAGGTCGTATACCTGACTGGTAGCCTTGGGAACTGCGTCTCCAAGATAAAGGAGCTCTTTCATAATGGGAACAAGGATCGGGGTGGATATCGGTGGAACCTTTACCGACCTGGTGTTGGAGACCGAGTCCGGGACCGAGGTTTCCAAGGTGCTTACCACGCCGGAAGACCTGGTCGAAGGAGTCCTGCAGGCGGTTGACGAAGCCGGTGCCGACCTGGGGGAAGTGGACCTGTTCATTCATGGAACAACCGTTGGTCTTAACACCTTTCTGGAGCGATCCGGCGGTCGGGTAGCCCTGGTCACCACCCGGGGATATCGGGACGCCTACCTGATCGGGCGGGGACATCGCCCCGACATGTACGACTTGAAGTACCAGAAACCCACCCCCCTGGTGCAAAGAGATTCCATTTTCGAGGTGGACGAGCGGATCACCGCTTCCGGTGAGGTGTTGACCCCGTTGGATAGTAACTCGGTCGAAGTGGTCGCCAAGGCGATCGCCGAGGCCGAATACGAAGCCGTGGCGGTCTCGTTGATCCATTCCTATGTTGACCCCCTGCATGAGCTGGAAGTTAAAGATCTCCTCAAGGAGCACCTCCCGGATATCCCGATCATCCTCAGCCATGAGGTAGCACCCGAATGGCGAGAGTACGAACGCACTTCCTCCACTGTCACTTCTGTCTATATCACCCCCCGGGTTAGGGATTATTTGTCTCGACTCTCGGAGGCTTTGCGCGACGCCGGCCTCAATGTCCCGCTTCACATCACCCAATCCAACGGCGGGGCGATGATCGCCGACTCTGCCGCCGACCGGGCGGTGCTCACCTTGTATTCCGGCCCGGTAGGCGGGGTCATCGGAGGACGCGAGCTGGGTCGTCAGACCGACCAACCCGATCTGATCTGTATTGACATGGGAGGTACCTCGTTCGATGTCTCCATAGTGCGGGACGGTCAGGTGGGCATGCAGTCCGAGTTCGAGCTCCAGGGCCTTCCCATCCTGGCACCGGCGGTGGAGCTGGTGAGTATTGGTGCCGGAGGGGGAAGCCTTATCTACGAACGGAACGGCGGTCTGCGGGTAGGGCCTGAGTCGGCCGGTTCCTTCCCCGGCCCGGCCTGCTACGGACGGGGAGGGGTTCGTCCTACCGTTTCGGACGCCAACGTGGTCTTGGGGCGCATCCCCCGCTCCCAGAAGCTGGCCGGATCGTTTACCTTGGACCGATCGGCGGCAGAAGATGCCTTGGAGTCAGTGGCCGAGTTCTTTGACCTGACCGCTATAGAGCTGGCCGAACAAGCCCTGGAGGTCACCCATTTCGTGATGGCCGAGGCGATTCGGGAGCTGACCATTGAGCGGGGCCTGCATCCCAAAGATTTCGCCATCGTGGCCTTCGGCGGGGCCGGACCGCTCCACGCCGCCTTTCTGGCCGAGGAGCTGGAGGTGGGGCGGGTTCTGATCCCCTCCAATCCGGGGGTGTTCTCGGCCTGGGGAATGCTCCAGGGCGATGTTCGCCATGACGCGGTGGTAACCCACTACCGGCGGCTGGATCAGCCCGTCACCGACCTAACCGAGCCGATCGAGCGCCTCAAGGACAAGGTTTGTCGGGAGATGGAGGTGGACGAAGCCGGACGGGCCGATATGAGGTTCGAAACCCATATCGAGCTTCGCTATGTGGGCCAGGAATACTCCCTTCCCATTGTCCTACCCGGCACGATGGCAGACGAGGACTTCAAAGCCGCCTTCCACGACCGCTACAACCAGCGCTACGGTCATTCCAACCCCGAGGCACCTATCGAGATGGTGGCTATCAGGTTGACCGGCATCCTGGAGTTTCGTCGGGACTTCTCCGGCGAAGGTACGGTCTCGGGCGGCGGTGACGGCGAGGCCACGGAACCGGTTATTTTTGACGGTCGTTCCATAGAGGTTCCGATAGTGGATCGGAACAGCCTGGCCGGTCGTCGTCTGGTCGGTCCGGCCATAGTGGTGGAACCATCGACCACCACCGTTGTCCCGCCGGGCTGGGAGCTATACGAAGGAGCCCAGGGCCACCTGATAATGGAGCAGGGGGAGCAGGAATGAGCCCCGCAGAACACACCGGCACCGGCCCGAATCAGCCCTCCCCGGCCACGGTTGAGGTGGTCAGGAACGCTTTCATCTCCGGTGCCGAACAGATGAGGCGCAACCTCTATCGGAGCGCCCACAGTCCGGTGATCTACGAGATGAAGGACTGCTCGGTGGGAATATTCGACGCCGAGGGCCACCTACTCGGCCAGGCACCGGGGCTTCCCTTTTTCCTGGGCAGCCTGGGCGGCACCCTTCGGGAGGTGATCCGCATCAAAGGCTACGAAGTCTTTCAAGCAGGGGATGTCTGGATCGTCAACGACTCCACCATCGCCGGTAGCCATCTCAACGATGTGACCGTGTTCGCGCCCGTCTTCGTAGACGGAAGTCTGCGGGGATTCACGGCGGCCAAGGCCCACTGGAACGACATCGGGGCCAAGGAGGCCGGTTTCGCCGGCGACACCACCGACATCTTCCAAGAAGGGCTGCGCATCGGGCCGACCTGCATCTTCCGGGATGGCCGAATAGACCAGCAGATAGTGGACCTGATCGCTCTGAACTCCCGTTTCCCTACCGCACTGGTAGGCGACCTGATGGCCGAGATTAGCGCCTGCCGGACCGGGGTGGAACGCTTCCGGTCGATAGTGGGCCGTTTCGGCTGGGATCAGGTGGAGAAGTCCATCCTGTCCGTGTTCGAGCAGGCAGAGGTTGAGGACCGCGCCTCGGTGGCGGAGATCCCGGACGGCGTCTATGTTGAAGACGCCTACCTCGACAACGACGGCGTGACCGAGGATCCCGTCTATGTGAAGGTCACCGTCACCGTGGACGGTGACAGCATGACCGTCGACCTGACCGGCTCCAATAAGCAGAATGTGGGCAGCGTCAACAGCGGGATAGTGCAGACCCGTTCGGGCATCGAGCAGGGCTTCAAGTTCCTGGTTAATCCCCACGCCCCGGTGTCGGGAGGCAACTTCCGCAACCTGGAGGTGATCGCCCCGGAGGGCACCTGCTTCAACCCTAGCGAGACCGCCGCCTGTCTCAAGTACGGGCCTCATCTGATGCTGGCGCTGGATCTGATGATCAAGGCGCTGAGCCGGGTGGTGCCGGAGCGGGCCGCAGCCGGGCATGTAGGGGACTCCTGGAACGTCATCATCGTGGGAGAGGACGAATTCGGCCTTTTCCTATCCGGGGAAGCCCTGACCGGCGGGTGGGGTGCCTTCGAGGGCGGAGACGGCGAGTCGGCTCTGATCCATTCGGCGGCGGGTGACTTCAAGAACTTCCCCATCGAGACCATGGAGCATCGCTATCCGCTGATCATGCGCCGTCACAGCCTGCGCGAGGGCTCGGGCGGAGACGGAAAATGGCGGGGCGGCATGGGCATCGTCCGTGAATACGAGATCTTGGCACCGGTCACGATCCAACTCTGGTTCGAGCGGGCCGTCCAGCAGCCTTCCTGGGGACTGTTCGGCGGACAGGACGGCGCGGCGCCCGAGGTATGGGTACATCGTCCAGGCGAGGCACCCGAAAAAATGCTCAAGGCCAACGATCTGAGGGTGGAGGCCGGTACCCGACTGGTGGTGAAGACCGGAGGAGGGGGAGGCTGGGGTGATCCGACCGAGCGGGCCGCCAAGGACCGGGCCACCGACCGTCGCCTGGAGCTGGTCAACTGACTTCCGGGTAGCCGCAATCCGAATCCCTGACCGGTCAGCCCCGTCGCCCGCCACAGTAGAGGTGGTGCGGAACGCCTTCATCTCCGGGGCCGAACAAATGCGCAAAAACCTATACCGGAGCGCTTACAGCCCGGTCATCTACGAGGCCAAGGACTGCTCTGTGGGGATATTCGATTCCGAAGGCCACCTGCTCGGCCAGGCACCGGGCCTCCCCTTCTTCCTGGGCAGCCTGGGCGGCACCCTTCGGGAGGTGATCCGCATCAAAGGCTACGAAGTCTTTCAGGACGGAGACGTCTGGATCGTCAACGACTCCACCATCGCCGGTAGCCATCTGAATGACGTCACGGTCTTCGCGCCGATCTTCGTGGAAGAGACGCTACGCGGGTTCTCGGCGGCCAAGGCCCACTGGAACGATGTAGGTGCCAAGCGGGCCGGATACGTTGGTGACAGCACGGACATTTTCCAGGAGGGGCTGCGCATCGGGCCGACCTGCATCTTCCGTAATGGGCGTACCGACCGACAGATCGTTGACCTAATCGCCCTGAACTCCCGCTTCCCCACTGCGCTGGTGGGCGACCTGATGGCCGAGATCAGCGCCTGCCGCACCGGGGTAGAACGCTTCAGGTCGATAGTGGGCCGTTTCGGCTGGGATCAGGTTGCGACTTCGTTACGAATGGTGTTCGACCAGGCGGAAGTGGAGGACCGGCGCTCTGTAGCGGAGATACCCGACGGGGTCTATGGGGCCGACGGTTGCCTGGACGATGACGGCGTCACCGATGATCCCGTCTATGTGAAGGTCATGGTCACGGTGGATGGCGACAACATGACCGTGGACCTCACCGGCTCCAACCAAAGGTGTGTGGGCAGCATCAACAGCGGCATGGTGCAGACCCGCTCGGCCATTGAACAAGGATTCAAGTTCCTGGTTAATCCTCACGCCCCGGTGTCGGGCGGCAACTTCCGCAACCTGGAGGTAATCGCGCCGGAGGGTACCTGTTTCAACCCGGAGGCGACCGCCCCCTGCCTCCACTACGGCCCCCATCTGATGCTGGCTATCGACCTCATGATCAAAGCCCTGAGCACGGTGATCCCCGAGCGAACCGCGGCGGGACACGTGGGCGACTCCTGGAATGTCAGCATCGTGGGTGAAAACGAATATGGCCTGTTCCTGTCGGGAGAGTCGCTGACAGGAGGCTGGGGTGCCTACGCGGGCGGTGACGGAGAGTCGGCTCTGATCCACTCCGCCGCCGGGGAATACCGGAACCAACCGATCGAGGCGTTAGAAAACCGCTACCCGTTCCTAATGCGCCGCCACGCCCTGCGGGAAGGTTCGGGCGGCGACGGAAAATGGCGCGGCGGTTTAGGCATCATCCGCGAGTACGAGCTTCTGGCACCCTGCGCCGTCAACCTCTGGTTCGAGCGCTCCAAACAACCGTCATGGGGTCTCTTCGGGGGAGAGGACGGTGCCCCGCCCGAGGTGTGGGTCCACCGCCCTGGCGAGGAGCCCGAGAAAATGCTTAAGGCCAACGGCCTCCAGGTAGAGGCAGGCACCCGACTCCTGGTGAAGACCGGCGGAGGAGGAGGCTGGGGGAACCCGACCGAGCGCAGCCCGGCCGACCGAGAACGGGACCGCCGCCTAGAGATGGTCACTTAATCTGGGCATGATGCCGGTGCGGTTCTCACATAGGAGCCCGCGGAGGTAGATCCAATTCCACACCCCCGAGTGGCTTGAACAGTGCGTGGATGGCAGTTCCCAGGTTCTCAGGTGGCGAGATGTTTTCGGCGAGGACGGCCCTCAGGATTTCTCGTACCTCCTGCTCAATGGATCGGTCATTCTTCGCAGTTCTGATCCTTAATCGCCGCTTGAGCCCGTCATCGAGGTTACGTACTGTGATACTTACCACTAAAGTACCTTTCTCTTTAGAAGTTTTGAGTTCATATCCTAATTGTAACCAGTTGGTTGCGTTGCTATCAAAGGCTGTGTCCTAAGGACTCGAGCTGACGTTGTATGAGAATAGTGGGGATCGGCATTGGATGAGTCCGATGGGGCGGCGGTTTGGGGATCATCCGCGAGTACGAGCTCCTGGCACCCTGCGCCGTTCCGAACGCGGCTTCATAAGAGGCCTATCCTGAGACACGTTATTCTACTTGTGACGCCCGTAGTACCGGCTCCGTCAGGTGAGACGAACCGGGCAGATTCTGGGAGGGGATTCCTATGCGTGACATGAACCAGGCGGTGCAGGATCTAGGGGCCGAGTTCTGGGACTGGAGGGTTGTCACCGGCTACCGGAGCCCTGACGATGTTCCCCGCCTGGAGCTGGTGCCCGACTGGATACCGCAGTTTGACGAGGATTCCGCTCGTCAGCGGTTGGACAAGGCCGCCGACTTCCGCCGGCGCTGGGAAGCCCTGGACGTATCGGACGAGCCGATACCCACCCAGGTCGACTACCGGCTCATCGGCTCCGCCATTTCCAGGGTGGAGTGGGAGACCAGGATCCTGCGTTCCTGGGAGAGGGATGCGGTCATGCAGGTCCATCAGGCGCTCGGCACCTATTACGACTCTCTGCTCTGCCCGCCGCCCTTCGACAGCGACCGACAAGAAGGCATCCTCCACAAACTCCACATGGTGGGTCCTCAGCTCGAAGTCGCCTTGGAGAACCTGGCCCGAGCGGGCACCTCCGCCCTGGCCGGATCGGCTATCCGACTGCTCAGGGAGATCGAAACCGCCCTGCCCAGGTCAATCAACGAGCTGAGCGGATTCTTTAATGCTTCCCGGCGGGATGCCCTGACCGAGGCAGGTGCCCAAGCCACCGAACGCCTGGTGGCGTTCCGGGAGTGGCTGCGTGAGCATCGGTCCGGTATGCCGGCACCCGAGCCGGTGGGACGGGACAACTTCATCTGGTACCTACGGAACGTGGCGCTCCTCCCCCTCCAGCCCGAGGAAATGGTGCTGCTGGCCGAGCGGGAGCTCTACTACAACTACGCCTGGGAAGAGGTGGAGCGGAATCGCTACGGTGACACCCCGGTACCGGACCGCTTCCCCACAGCCGAGGCCCAATGCGAGCAGCAGGCTCGGGACGAGCAAGCCGTCCGTGAGTTCTACGAAACCGAGAACCTGCTCACCCAACCCGATTCGCTCCGCCGCTACCTCACCGCTCCCTTGCCGGAGTACATTCAGCCCATCAACTGGCTGGGCGTGGCCAACGATCTGACCTCGGATCGGCGTCTGGACCAGGATGCCTACACCTATGTGTGGGATCCCAACCGGCCCCTGTCCTACTTCTACGAGGCCAACGCCCGTGACCCCAGGTTGGGCATCATGCACGAAGGCGTCCACTACAAGCAGCTGGCCTTGTCCTGGGCCAACCCCAATCCCTTACGACGGCGCTACTACGACTCGATCAGCAACGAGGGTCTGGCCCACTACAACGAGGCATTGATGCTCCAGGCCGGACTGTTCGACGACGCCCCCTGGTCGCGGCTGGTGACGCAGAACTTCAAGCGGCTCCGCAGCCTGAGGACGGTGGTGGACGTAAGCCTGTCCACCGGGGCCATCACCCTTGAGGAGGGGATGAAGATGTTCGAGGAGCTGATCCCGGTCGATCCTCAGACCGCTCTGGAAGAGACGTCGATGTACGTTTCCAACCCCGGCCTGGCGATGGCCTACATGGTCGGCAAGCTCGAGATAATCCGCCTGCTGGCCGACGCCAAAAAGAAACTGGGGACCGATTTCAGCCTGAGGTGGTTCCACGACCATCTATGGAGCAACGGCAACGTTCCCATCTCGTTGCTCCGCTGGGAGATGCTGGACGACCCCAGCGACATAGAAAAATGCGACAATTAACCCCTGAGAGTCTTCGATCCCCGAGAACCTAAACTCACAACCTTACCCATAATGCCTCCGCCCAAGGATTCTCAAAAACCCCTTACAACCTGGGGAAACACTCACGGCAATCGCAAAATCCGCCCACCTCACCCGGCTACGCCGGGTCCCCACCCCCGCCTCGCACCACCTGATTTGGAGCGTGGTCGGCCATGCCCGGACTGAAGCCGGGAGACTGCGGTTCGGCTGTCGCTCCATACAAATATGTTCCCTCAACTGCCGGGGATCCGATCGGGATACCTACCTCTTACCCGGCCTTCGGTGCTTGGCAACCCCCTACGTATCATGAGTCCGGGACAAATTCAACCCCCAATTTTGAGAACGCGAAAAAGTGTTCCCACGTGCCTTAAATCACCTCCATAGAAGACGTCTGAGCCGCCCCGTGTTTGTCGGAGAGTTTTTTGTGTGTGATTTTTATTGGCGTT
>VXMP01000065.1 GCA_009841075.1 Acidimicrobiia bacterium
GCCTCTTGTCTCGTGGGCGCGGAGAGGGGTATAAGAGAAAGGTTTAAGGAACGCGGTGGGGTTCGGGGGCCTTCGGGATTCGGACGCAGATGGAAGATCTCGGCGAATGGCCGCCCCTTACTGATTCTCGGGGTCCCTATATGCCTTATATATAGTGAGGGGGCGGGCGGGCGACCCCCAGGGAAGTTTTGCGAGAAGCCACGGTGCCTTGCTGAGTAGTTGATTACACCTGGGCTAGGCCTGCCGGCAATCCACTTCACCAAAATCGCCCTGGCCAAGCCTCTCTGCAGCTGATCGGATCTCTTCTCTTTCTGTGCGGAGGCGCACCCAGCTGTTGGGAAGCACAAGAAGCACGGCAACGGTTGGACTCGTCAGGTGTGTTCTTTCGCGACGAAAGTCGCGGTCGCTAGTGATAAGTAAGTCATACCCAGACTTCTCGGCCGAGCGTAGGAGTTTCCCATTCCTATATTGCGCCCAGCCCATTTCTCCCGCCGTGTCAACGCAGTGCTCCCGAAAGAACCTACCCACCTGTATGGGCGTGCAGTGATCAAGGAGAATCCTCCTCACGTCCTAAGTACTTCTTCGAGGCGAACCAGCTGGGTTTGGAGAACGCTTTCGACCTGCCATCGCTCTACTCCCGGGTACCACTCCAGGAACTCGTCGATGGAGGCTCCGTCGTTGATGTTGTTGAAGAGCGCTTCGATCGGCACCCTGGTCCCCGAGAACGCGTAGGCACCGCTCAACCGGCGAGGGTGCTGCCAGACCGCTTCGCACCTGTCCCAGATGCAGTCCAAGATGGACACCGATGCTGTCATGGAACACATTCCTTTCGTGCTTGGTCGTCAAAACAATGGTAGCCGAGGGACCAACATCACTTTTCCACACTGGATGCATCGGGATGCGTATCCGTTTCATGATATAGGTCGCGTGGAAAAAGTCCTCAAAGTCATCGAGGTCTTCGATAGTCTGGATATCGACCTCGGCCAGCCTCTCCCGGTAGTACGACATCGAACGATCAGTCTCCTCAACCAGGTAGTTCAACGTAACCTCGATCTGCTCCGACAAATACTCTGCATAGCTCTTACGAGCCGGGGCAGGCTTAGCCTCTGGTCCCATGGGGTACCACCTCCTCTTCAAACTCGTCGGCCAAGTCGGAAATCCGAATGACCAGAGTCCAAGGGTCAGAAACCCGGGGCAGATCCAAACGATAGGCCTCGTCTCGCTTGGCAGCCCGAATCACCACAATTCGAACCGACTTATCGTGGATATCGCAAATCGCTCGATACTTCCCCACCCGGAAACGCCAATACCCCGCATACTTGCCGACCTTGAGCTTCGAGGCCTCTTTCCTGGGATTCTCCAACGGAGCAACCTTGGTCTCCAGGTACCTCTTAATTCGAGCTTTAACGGAAGTGCCCAGCTTGTCCAGCTGCTTTTCAGCCTCAGGGGTGTATTCAATATCCCACACCTTTTTTGACCTCATAGACCTAGCCTTCTCCAAAACTCATCATGAGGAATAAGCTGGTCCTGTCCGCTTTCGATACGTTCCATGATATAAGTCGCATGGAAGTAGTCCTCAAAGTCCTCAAGGTCTTCGATCGTCTTTATCTCAACCTCGGCCAGCCTCTCTCGGTAGTAGGACATCGAACGATCCGTCTCCTCAACCAGGTACTCCAATGTCTCCTCTATCTTCCTGGACAAATACTCTGAATAACTCATGTCACTCCCTTCATGGTCTCGAGTAGAACGGTGGTCGGCCACGTCCTCAAGCTGTTTTGGTGAAGTCGTGGCGGAGAAGGACTTGGAGAAACCCGTCTCCTTGACAAGGTATTCTATTATCGCTTCTAAACTGATGTGATAAAGGTTCTAACATATCCATATCTCTGAGTATACCCCTGTATCAGCTAACTGGCAACTCCCTAGGCTCGACAAACCTCTAAAACGTTGCAAAGCGCATCTGACCTGTATATGGGGCTTTTATAGGCTCTGAAGGAGGGGAGAGAGGGAAGGGCCAAGCCATAATCACCTACCTGTCGGTACCCTGGCATGACCCAAACATCAACGGACGGGCCGGGTAGCCCTGGGTACTCGCCGGCCATTCCCCGGGTGCCAAGGCCTCGGCTCAACTTCTTCAGTCCCGGATTGCCGAGGCTCATTCTGCTGGTAAGTTCATTCCCCCCATGCTTGGGATATCGTCATCTCCGTGTTCAAGCTTGAGTCTGGCCCAGTCGATTAAGACCGAACGAAGATCGGACACTGCCTTTTCTACCGTGGTTCCGTATCCCCATGCACCCTCTACCTGATCTACTGTGGCCACATATCCGGGCGGGTCCGAAATCGGGCGAACGGTATGGTGATCTGTTGCTATATTCGCCCATTGCAATATCTGGCTCTTGATACGTGGGCTACCACTCGGGATAGAGCTGTTATCCGACATTTTCTTGTCTCCTACTACACCGAGACCGCCAGAAACCGAACTGTGGTCATCCCGTCCATTTCCGGCTCACCTGGGACTGAGGTTGATGTGACGTGGGTTGATCTACCATTGAGGTCAGGCAGCC
>VXMP01000039.1 GCA_009841075.1 Acidimicrobiia bacterium
CCTCGCCCGGCTACGCCGGGCCCCAGCCCCCGCCACCGCCTCCGAAAAAGGAGCGAGGTCAGCCATGCCCGGACTGAAGCCGGGAGACTACTGTTTGGCTTTCGCTCCATACGATTTTCCCAAAATTGCCGGGGATCCGATCGGGACTCCTACCTCTTACCCGGCCTTCGGTGCTTGGCAACCCTCTATGTATCATGACTTTCAGACAAATTCAACCCCTAATTTTGGGAACGCGAAAAAATTCCCAAAGCACCTCAAACTGCCTAAACGAAGGCTTCGCCGCCATTCCGCCGGGTTAACCTGAAAGAGCTTTCCAAGAAGGTTGCCCTATTAGCTAAACCCCATCTTCTGATTGAGTATGAGGTTGGTGCTCCCATTCAACATCAACTAGGCGATTGATAGACCATATCCGCTTACGGCGACGCAACGGAGTGATCAGCATCACCAACGTTTCGTCGCCGGCACTGGATTGAACTATCGCTAGATGACCAGGTTGAATATCCCGCCATCCAACCGATTGTTCAATTTGGGCGAACCACTCATCGCGGTGCCTATACCAACGAGCGGGCCATGCTTTCCTAGATTCCATCTGTCCTACTGTAACGCTCACCGTATGGCGTCTATACTTCCGGGGATAGGTCAATTGGCAAACGATACACGGAAGGAAAAGGTGATATATGACCGATAAAGCCACCTCTATCAAGCTTGCCAAGGCTGCGGGTTGGTTGCTGGTAGTAGGGCCCCTCCTGGACATACTCTTGGTTTCGATCCGTCCCGGCGGCTTCCTGACCGACGACCCGGGTGGTCCGGTAGAGGCTATATTGGCCTGGGTAGAAGCGCTGGCCACCAACACCGGACTGTCCAACCTGTCGGTTGAGCTCGGACTGGTGGTTTCCCTGGCCTTTGTGTTGGGTCTCTACTGCACCGTTCGTCTGCTGAAGGACGGCTCCTGGAGTGACCATCTGAGAATGGTCGGATTCCTGATCGTAATGATTGCCTACACCCTGCGAGCCGCCTCCTACGCCACGCTCCATCTGTCCGGCAACCTTATTAAATTCGGGGTAGGTGCCGACGGTGCCGAAGCCACGTTTGAGTATGCGGTGATTATTACCGCCCTGGCCGGATCGATCACGGTGTTCTCCACACTCCTGCTGGCCTTGGGTGTGGCCGTGTTCGCCTGGGGAATGATGCACCTCAACGTAATCGGCGGTTCGGATCGCATCCTGGCAATGGTGCTGGGAATCCTGCCTGCCGCCGGTGTCTTCCTGCTGATGCTGATAGGGGCGCATTCCGACAACAACGTCCTGACGCTCTTCTTCCTCGGCAACCTGATGGCCCTGGTTCAGGTGATCTGGACCACCTGGCTGGGAGTGGCTTTGATCAGACGGGGCGATCAGCTACCTGTACCTGCCTGATAGCCGACACAAGTCATTTGTTTGTTGAGCCCGGGGTAACCTCGCCCCGGGCTCAACCTTTGATGGAATCCGTCCAGAAACAGGTCTTACGACAAAAACGCCCTATAGGTTGCGGCGGACGGTAACGCCGGACTGTTTTTTCAAAGCCAGGCCGGACAAAGCCTCCATCACCACCCGGTTGGCTGCCATAGAGGTCAGCTCGGCGTGGTCATAGGGAGGAGAAACCTCTACCACATCCATGCCCGCCAGTTCAACCGCCCCCACTATTCGCCGCACCGCCCGCAGCAGCTCCCGAGTGCTCAGACCGCCCGGCTCGGCGGTTCCGGTTCCGGGCGCGTGGGCCGGATCAAGAACGTCGATGTCGATGCTCAGATAGACGGCGTCGGTACCGTCCAACACCTCCTCGATCGCCCGATCCACCACCGCTTCGGCACCGTGCTCTTCGATTTCGGTGATGAAATGGGTCTTGAACCCTTGCTCCTTCATCCAGGCCAGGGTCTCCCTGTCGGGCCAGTAGCCCCGCAGACCTACCTGAACGAAATTGGTGCCGGCGATGGCACCTGATTCCAGCAGCCGGCGCATGGGTGAGCCGTGTCCGGCGATCGGTCCGGTCACCTCGCCGGTATCGGCGTGGGCGTCGAAATGGACCATCCCGATCCGGGCCGGATGGTTGGCGGCGGCGATAGCGCTGGCGGAAGGCCAGGTTATGCCGTGATCGCCACCTAGGACGATCGGAATCGTTCCCGTCCCGGCCAGGGCAAAAACCTTGCGATAGATCATGGCGTAAGCCCGCTCCATCCAGATCGGTTCGATGTTGGCGTCGCCTGCGTCAACCACGTCGAGCACTTCGAAAACATCCACCCCCAGCTGGAGGGAATGGAAACCCATGTAGTTGTTGTTGGCCACCCGAATCGCCCTCGGCCCGAACCTGGCCCCGGGCCGGTAGGTGGTGCCCTCATCCAGCGGGGCCCCCACGATGACCGCATCGGGCCGGCGGGCGCGGATCTCGTCAACGTCTTCGATCAGGGGCCGTTTGGCGAAAGAAGTTGATCCGAGGTAGGACGGTAGATCGGAGTCCGGCTTCTCCACGAACTCCGGCCGATCCCATCCGTGCATTCCGGCGTAGTCGGTCATTCAACCTCGTTATCTAAATCGCAAACCATAAAGATAGACCACCGCCCCCCAGGTTCTCTAGAAATCATCGTCACCTCCGCCCGGTTTGACCTTGGAATCTCCGGTTAGGGGGTGTTTTTCCAGGATTATCAGGTCTTCGATCCGTTCCCTTAGCTCTCTGACGTGCGAGACCACTACCACCAGGCGCTGTGATCGTCCGGCGGCCAGCGACTCTACACCCGCCATGGCCAGCTCCACGTGCTCGGGGTCGAGGGTGCCGAAACCTTCGTCTAGAAAGAAGGCGTCCAGTCGTCCTCCCCTGCGGCCGACCATCTCGGCCAAACCCAGGGCGAGGGCCAACGAGGCCAGAAAGGTTTCTCCGCCGGAGAGGCTGTCGGCCCGGCGTTCGGTGTCGGCGGAGTTGCGATCGATGATGTTGAAGGTTCCGTCTTCTGTGAAGCGGTATCTCTCCGACGAAAGGCGCTCGAAATGTTCCGAACCCAGACCGGATAAGGTGGCCCGTTCCTCGTCGAGCAGGAATCGGATGAAGCGGGCATCGGTCAGGTCCTTCACCAGCCGAATGTATAGGTCGGCCTCCTTGCCCAGCTCCTGCTTTTGGTTCAGCAATTCGACCCCGGCGGAAATGGATTGTTGGTCTCGTTCGATTTCGGTGACGATCTGATCCCGCTGGGCTTTCACCCGGGCTAGGGCTTCTCCGATGGAGCCTTCTATTCCCAGCTTGGCCTGCTCTTCCAGAAGTCGGGCTTCGGCGAACTGTCGGTCGGCACCCTTCTCTTTTATCTGCCGCTCCAGTTTCGCCACTTCTTCGGCCCAACCTGCATGCAGCGCCGACAATCCGGCTTTTATCGCCTCCGGGTGGTTTTCGGGCGGCTCTAGTCGTTTCGCCAGAATCCGCCCGAAATTTCCGATCTGCAGACGGAGATTCGACAAGCTTTCCTGGGATTTTCGGAGGGTTTCCGAGGCCTGGTTCAGGTCGGTTTGGGCCTGGTCTCGGGCATTCCTGGCCTGTTTGACCGCCTCTTGGAAGGCATTCAGACCCGACTCTGCCTCGGCCTGGCGCTCCGTGGCGGCCTGAAACTGCCTCCGGATATCTTGTAGCTCGCTTTCCAGATCGGCGGTGACCCGCTCCCATTCGGAATGCAACTCCACAAGAGCCTCTCTTATCGCCTGCGGATCCGCTTGCGGGGGTGCCAGGTCGGACTTGAGCAAGGCAGCCGAAGCCATGATCCCGGCTCGGATCTCGGACAGCGCCTGGTCGGCCCTTCTCTCTTCTTCCTGGGCTTCGTCCAGCACCTTTCTGGCTTCTTCTGCCTCCGTGCGGGCTTGTCGGGCCTCGGAACCAAGCGCTTCGATTCCGTTCTTCTCCTGCTCTACCAGGGTGGGCGGATCTCCCTCCCCCAGCCGGGCGGTAATCTTTTCCCGGCATTCGATCACCAGACGCTCGCGCTCGCCCTGCTGATTTTGGGCCTCGGTCAATCGCTGTCGGCAAGCCGCCGCCCGATCCACCGCCGCCTTGGTATCGGCCTGGGCACCGGTTACCTTCCCCGACGTCTGGCGAAGCCGTTGTTCGGCCGCTTCGTGATCGGAACGTGCCTTCTCGACCGTCTGTTGGGCGGCAGAAAGGTCTCCTTCGGTAGATGGAGGCACCTGATGGACGGGCTGGTCGCAAACCGGGCATTGATCCCCGCTGCTCAGCCCTTCCCGTAGGGTCCCGGCCATGTCCTGGTGGCTTACCTCTTGGAGTTGGGCCTGTGCATTATCCAGATTTCGTCGGGCCTGCTGCTGGGCGGATTCCGCTTTGCGATGCTCGGCGTCCGCCTCGGCTTCGGAGGAGCGTGCCCTGGCTTCGGCCTGTTCCGCTTGGGCAAGTTCTTCGGTTTGTGTGGCGATTATTCCGGCCGCTTGGTCAACTCCCTCTGTCCGGGTGCGTAGCTCAACCAAAAGCAGCTCGGCTTCTTCCAAATCCTGCACCCTTTGGGCGTAATCATCGGAGGAGAGGGCCTTATCCGCCTCACCCAGCCGGGCCGACTTCTCCTCCCATTCCCGGGTGGCTTGGACTCGGCGACCCCTGTCCGACTCCGCTTGTTTGATGGCTCGGATACCGCCTTCCCGGTCGGGTAGTCGGTCGGCTTTATCGTCCAGTTCATCACGCCTGGTTTGGAGGCTCTCCGAGTCGGATTTCAAACGGTTGAGCAGCTCGCCGGCCTCTTCCAGTCGGCCCTGTTGGAGAGTGAACTCTTCCGATTCGGTAGCAGCCTCCGCCTCCCGGAGACGGGACATGGCTTCGGCCAAAAGCCGTTCGGCCTCCTGTTTCCTGGCCTGCGAAACCGAGGCGGCTTCCAGAAGGGCTTGGCTTTTGTTCGTATCCGGTAGGTTCCCGGCCTCCTTCTCCAAAATATTGAGCCGTTCGGTTACCCGGCGAAGTCGTTCTGCCGCCTGACTGATCCTTTCGTCCATCTCCCGAAAGCGGGGCAGGGCCTCCTCCAAGCCGAAGAGCCGCTGCCCGGTTTCTGACAGATCTTCTTCTCGTTCCTTCTTCCTGGCCCGGGCTTCTTCTACGTGTTCGATGCGAACTTCCAACTTTTCGATTTCGCTCTCGGTTTGGCGTTGGGCTTCCCGAGCCCGCTCCCTGATCAGGCCCACCCGCTCGTAGCCGAACACCCCTTTCAGAACCTGGTCCCTTTCGACGGGAGCGGCGGAAAGGAACCGGGCAAATTGCCCCTGGGCCAGCATCACCGAGCGTCCGAACCCTTCGTAGTCCAGGCCCAAGAGCTCCACAATCCGGCTATCCACCTCCTTAGCCATCGTCACCTTCTCGACCGCCTCGGGGTCGGGCTCATCGTCGGGGTACCGATAGAGGGCGTGCCGGCTCCCTCCTTTACGTCTGATCTGACGGACCGCTTCCCAAACCACTCCCTCGACTTCGAAGCGAAAACTCACCGCGGCGCTTTCCGCCCGCTGATTGATGAGGGTGGAGGTATGTTTGCCGATGCGGGGGGTTCGGCTGTAAAGGGCGAAAGAGATGGCGTCCAGGATGGTGCTCTTCCCCGACCCGATCGGACCGACTATGCCGATCAGGCCCCGATCACGGAAGTCGAAGCAATGGCCATCGCCATAGAAGGAACGAAAGTCCCTCAGACGAAGTTCAAGAGGACGCACTGCCCACCTCGTCCATCAACTGCCGAAATCGGTCGACCAGGTCGTCGGGGGGATCCATCCCCTCGTCGGCCCGATAGAAATCCTGATAAAGATCGACCAGGCCTCTCCCCTCCCGCGACGGTCGCTCCGCCTCTGTCCTCGGATAATCCGCCCGTATCTTGACCACCCGGTCGAACCTGGATCGGGCCCGGTCGGCCAGGCCAGGATCGGGTCCGTCGGTTACCACCGTCAGATCCAGGTAGGCGTCTTCTAGCCCGTCGAGGTCAAGAATCTCCTCCCAGGTTCCGTGCGGTCGCAGCAGGGGACGCCATCCCCCTACCGGAACGCTCCGAACCTGCGCCCGACGACCGGGCCGGACATCGACTATCACCACCCGCTTGTGCTCTCCCGCCTCGCCGAAGTCGAGTTGTAACAGCGATCCGGCGTATTCGGCCGGAACCTGGGCACCGGGAACCGGCTGGGGGGCGTGTATGTGTCCCAGCGCCACATATTGCGGCCCCGACGGTATGGCCTGGGAGTCGGCGGCGTACACCTCTCCCATGTGCAGCTCCCGCTCGCCTCGGGGTGCCCCGTGACCGTGCACCTTGGCTCCTCCCACCAGAAAATGGGCTACCAGGATGGTCACGGCGTCCCTACCGGCTCTCCGAGTGGCTTCCCTGGCGTAGGCTTGGCTGATCGCAGCCAGCCGGTGGGCGTACCGCTGGTAATGCTCCTCGTAAGGCTGCCATACGTTGAAGGTCCTCCCTTCCCGCAGGAACGGGAAACAGGAGATCACCGCCCGACCGCTCGGAGTGGTTATGTCCTGCAACCCCCCTTCTGCCGGGGATTTAACCTCTCCTATAAGGTGAATGTTCTGTCCGACCAGAAATCGGGCCAGCGTCTCGAAGAGGGCGGGCGAGTCGTGGTTGCCGGCAATCGCCACCACCGGACGCTTCCCACCATTGGTGAGACGAACCAGACCTTCCAGGGCCAGGTCCAGGGCCGCTACCGGGGGTATGGGTCGGTCGAAAACATCGCCGCTGTGGATTACCAGGTCCACGTTTTCGTCGTCGGCGATCGCCGCTACTTCTTCGATGGCCCGCCGCTGTTCTTCGCTCCGGTCGAAGGGTCCGAGTTTTTTTCCTACATGCCAGTCGGAGGTGTGAAGGATGCGCACCGCTAGAGCCCTTGAAAGGGATCTTCTGTCTCCAGTACCTCTTCTTGGCGGGTGGCCCAGGCGGGAAACGGGAAGGTCAGAACGATCGGGACCGGCAGGGCGGGCTGGGATAGGACCATGGTGCCGGGTTTGAAGATACGGGCCCGGGCCCGGGTGGAAGGGAGCATCCAGCCGTACTCGGACCGTTCGGCTTCGGCGGCGTCGAGGCGTCCGGCCACCCGCAGGGCGGCGTTCTCCAGCACTTCCGGTGCCACCCGGGAGGCGGTCTGCTGAGCCCCTAACAGGAGAACACCCAAGGAACGGCCTCGTTGGGCGATGTCCACCAGCATCTCCTTGAGCGGACTGCGGCTGTCCCGGGGGGCGTACTTGTTGAGCTCGTCCAGCAGGATGACCGAAAGGGGCAGCCTTTGACCCGACTTTTCCTTTTCTCGGAAGGTCTCCTCCAGCAGGGCACCTACTACGAATCGCTGGCCGAGATCGTGAAGGGTTTGGATGGAAATGACGGTGATGGTGGCCTGGGTTCGGTCGACCCGACGACTCTCTCCGGCGGCGACCAGATGGCCCAGTCGATGGGTGGCGGCGTGGAGGCGGCGCATGAAAGCCGAAACCGTTCCCGACTGGGTACGTCCCGTCCAGGCTATTTCCGGTTCGCCGTCGTCCGGATCAAGATATCCCTCCAAGGCCTCGACCAGGTCGTTCAGCGAGCGGATCACCCTCTCTCCCCGATCGGGCCTAACCGCCTGGGTACCCAGTGCCTTGGCCTCCGAAGGGTCGCGTAGCACCACGGCACCCGGCTCTCCGGCTACGTCTACCGCCCGGCGTCTCAGCTGGGAACGGACCCTCTCCTCCACGAACGATATCTGACTGCGCAGGTCCGAAATGTCTGTGAACAGGAAGCTCAACAGCCCTTCGTCTATGAACTCCCGTGGAGTCCAGGCGAAGGTGTTGATCCCTACTATCCGTCCTCCCGTGTCGGGAAGACTCACGCCACCCGAAGATCGGCGGGGAGGTGCCCAGAAACTCACCGAATCGAACGGGGTGGGCTCAACCCCGAGCAGATCCCACTCCTCCCGAGCCTCTACAGTGAGATCCCGGTTGGGTTTATCGAGCCACAACAGGTCCTCACCTTTAACGTTGAACACCAGCACCCGCAGGTTGTGGGCACCTTCACCGAGGATTTTGGGGTGGGCGGTGAGCATGCGGATGAAAAACAGTGCGTAGGAGGTTTTGGTCGCCACCCCGGAGATCCCGGAGATCGACATGTGGCCTCCCTTGCGGCCATCGAAGAAATCTAGATCGGCAAATACCGGTTCGCCGTCCTTACCGATCCCGACCGGTAGGGCACGCCCCATCTCGTCTTTGTATAAGGCTTTGTCGCGGTGTTCGCCGGAAACCTGGTACACCACCTCGCCTGGATCAGGGGCCACCCATTTCTCGGGGTCGACCCGGGTGATGGCTACCTTGGCCGACCGTACCTTGGCGGCCGGGAGGATGCCCTGCTCGGCGATGCGGAAGGTGTCGGACTCGTAGGAGGCTCCTTCGTAAATACCTTCGGATTCGGTGACCACCCCGTAGGTTCTGACCGAACCGAACCCGGGAACCTCGGTTTCGACCATTACCAGGTCGTCGAGCTGGAGATAGCAGTCGTCGTGGAGCACTACCTTGAACTCGGTGGTGTTGGTGTGCTCGGAGGCGATCACCCTTCCCACCGCCTGGCCGTAATGGTTGCTCATGATCTCATCTCACTCTCCTTAAGCCGCCATCAGCTCGCGCACCGCCGCCCGCAGCGCCCTAATCGTCAAGCCCGGATCGCCCAGATTTCTTCGCAGGTCTCGCTCCAACGCCCCGATCGGCACCAGATTCTGAGGGGCGCGGGGGTCAAGATGGCCTTCCGAAGCCAGGCCGGGCAGCAAACCGGTCGCCCAATTGGCGGTTTTGACCGCCTGGTTTATCCCCATGGCCGCCGCTACCTCACCGCGGACGATACCGGTCCAGGAGTGACCTCCCATCAGGTCGGCCAGACGCAGATACCAGGAATAGCGGGGCAACCTGGTCTCGATGAGAAAGAGCGGGCTGCGTTGACCGGCTCGGAGCCGTCCGATGATGGGCCGCTCGGTCTTGCCCAGGTACATGACGTGATGGGTTTTGATGTAGCCGACGATGGGATGGGGCCATACCTCGCGGATGGGGCCGTCGGCTATCACCAGGCGATCCGGGCCGGCCAGCCGATGAACCAAAGCGGTCTCGGCGCTCCTCATCCGCCGCTGGAGATGGGAGATCAGCTCGGAGGGATCATCGCCCGGGACCGATTCGAACGAGATCGGAAACCTGGGGCCGGTATCCAACCCGACCCGATACCCTCCGGCCATTACCAGCATCCGCTCCACTTCTATCCCGTCGATCGACGACCGGCGACCGGCTCGGTCCCATTGCACATATCCCACCCCGAAGGCGGCCATCAGGCCCGGAACCGGTCCGTCATCGGGATGATCCAGGGTGAGTCGGGCCTCGATCCGCCTTACCCCGTCGACGAAAGCCACTTCATTTGGGCAGCCCTCAAGGGAGGGTGGCCGGGGTGACCAATCCGAAGTCTCGACCTGACAGTCGATAGGGCCGGACACTACCTCCTCGGTGGTGTCAAGAGGTGCTCCGTATTCGGGTGACCAGGTCTCGATATGAAGCCGGGCCGCCGAAGCGTCCTGTGCTTCCGTGTCTTGTTCCAGTGTTTCTGTTAGCTCTTCTGCCACATGGTCATGGTACAAGGGAGGTGGGACAGAAACGGATTGGTTGGGTGCCGAGTTACGGGAGAAGGCCTGCTACCTCTCCCCCACCAGCTTCAGAACCGACCCCGCCGCGTTCATCACGTACACCTCGCCCCGGGAGTCGGTGCCGAAGGCCACCACCTGACCGGCAGTCCCGACCTGATCGGTCCAATCAGCCACTCCGGAAAAAGGGTCGTCGACCGGAAAACTGCGCAGGTAACCGCCGCAATAGTCGGAGAAGAGATAATGACCGTGCAACTCGGGGAGCTGCTCGCCTCGGTACACCACCCCGCCGGTTATCGAACAGGTTCCGGCGTCGTCGTGAGAGACCTCCAAGACCGGTAGGGTCAGGCCCTCCGCCTCGCAACCGGTCGGCGGATCAAAACAGTGCGCTCCTTCGGTAATCGGCCAGCCGTAGTTGAGTCCGTATTGGTCATATGGGGCCATCGAGACCTCTTCGAACAGGTTCTGACCCACATCCGCGATCAATATCTGCCCGGATATTTCGTCGATGGTGAACCGCCACGGATTTCTCAGCCCTATCGACCAGACCTCGGGGGCGGCGAACCCTCTACCGGCGGGGGTTAGACGGCCTGGTTCGGAGGTGTCGAACCGTAACAGGGCACCCAAGGGGGTGGCCTCGTTTTGTCCGTGGCCGAAGCGATCGGCGGCCCCGCCCCCGTCACCCAGGCCCACATAGAGGTAGCCGTCCGGTCCGAACAAGATGGACCCGCCGTTGTGATTAGGGGCTGGTTGGGAGGTTCTCCATAAAACCGCCTCGGTGTCCGTATCTATCCGGCCGTTTTGTTCCCGGTATTCGGCTATTACGGTGTCGCCGTTATGGGCGGTGTAATGGACCAGCAGCCGCCCCGATATCTGATAGTCGGGCGCGAACGCCAACCCCAGCAGGCCTTGTTCACCTCGATTCAGGACCCGATCGGTTATCTCCATCAAAGGTTCGGGATGGAGTCCGTTTCCGTCTATGAGCCACACCGTCCCCTCTTTGGAGGCGACTGCCATTACGTCGGTTCCCGGGATGGGCTCGGCGTGGATCGGATAGGCGACATCGGCCACCTCCAGATAGCCCAGGCCGATCAAGGGCGGAAGGGTGGTGGTAGTAGTAGTAGTAGAAGAAGAAGAAGTTGCAGCAGACGAGGAAGAAGATGTCGCCCCGGAGAAGGCGGTGGTAGTGGTTTCGCTGGATTGGCTGTCCGAGGAAGAAGGTGGCGGGGAGGCCACGGTGGTCGAAACAATCTCGTTGGTCGAGGTGGTGGCCGGATCAGGTCCTTGTTCCGAAGACGTGGTGCCGATAGTCGTCTCCGGAGGGGGTGCCAAGGTCAAAGAAGCCGGTTCAGACGCACCGCCGCATGAAGCCACCATCAGAACCGCAGCCAGGAGCCAACTTCTCGGTCGGAACATGAGAGGAACATTAGGAGGGTGCTCACTAAAGTTTTCTCCATTGTCTTTTATACGGCTTCAGGAGACAGTTCGGAATCATGTCGGAGACGCTTCGGAACGATAGAAAAACCATCTTCGGCTGGGCGATGTACGACTGGGCGGTTTCCGCCTATTCGGTGACCTTGGCCGCCATCCTACCCGCCTTTTTCGCCGAGTTCATCGTGGGCGACGACGGATGGAACGGCTGGTCGGCGGAGACTATCTGGTCCGGAACCGTCTCAATCGGCTCGTTGGCCCTGTTCCTGGCCATGCCGATCCTCGGGGCGATCGCCGACTACGGGGCCTTTAAGCGCTCCTTTATGGGCTTTTTCATGTTGCTGGGGGTGGCGTTCACCGCCGCCGCCGCCCTGGTCCCTGACCGGTCGGTACCCCTGTTTACGCTAATGGTGCTGGGCTCCTATCTGGCGTTTGTGGCGTCCAACGTCTTCTACGACGGCTTCTTGACCGACATCACCACCGATGACACCGTCGACCATGTGTCGTCCAAAGGCTACGCCTACGGATATGTCGGCGGAGGGATCTTGCTGATCATATCGCTCGGCCTGTTGTTCCTGAGCGGAGAAGAAAGCGTCACCGGACTCTCCACCAACACCGCCGCCCGGATAGCAATAGTTTTATCCGGTCTGTGGTGGATAGGGTTCGGACTGTATTCGCTCAGCCATCTGCATGATTCGGGCGAGAGCCGGCCCATCCCTAGCCGCTACGCCCATTCCTCGGCGGTGCGGACCTACATCGGCCTCGGCTTCGGCCGCACCTTCGCCACCGCCCGCAAGCTCCGCTACTTCCCCCATCTCATGGCCTTCATAATCGCCTACATCTTCTACAACGACGGCACCCAAACCGTCATCTCCATCTCCGGTGCATTCGCCTCCGAAACCCTGGATCTGGATCTGACCACCATTACCTCGGCCTTTTTGTTGGTCCAGTTTGTGGCGTTCGGTGGGGCCTTGCTGTTCGGCATGGTCTCCTACCGGATGGGTCCCAAACGGGCCATCCTCTGGTGCATCGCCATCTTCGGTGTTCTGACCGGGGTGGCCTATTTTCTCCCCACCGGACAGGCGATTCCCTTCTATGGTTTGGCGGCGCTGGTCGGACTGGTCTTGGGCGGGGTGCAGGCCCTGAGCCGCAGCCTGTACGCCACCATGATCCCGGTACATGCCTCCGCCGAGTTCTTCGGGTTCTTCACCGTCTTTTCCAAGTTCTCCGCCATCTGGGGGCCGTTGGTCTATAGCCTGGTCAGCCATCAAACCGGTTCGGGAAGACCGGCAGTGTTCTCGCTGGTGTTCTTCTTCCTGATCGGAGGCGTTCTGCTGGCACGGGTGGACGTGGAAAAAGCCCGTTCCTCACGAGACCAATGGACAGAAGCCTGATCCCAAAGACACCAAGACCGGTGTAGTGAGTCCATATTATGTAGGATGGTTTCTCCATTTTTCGTAGGCCAGAATCACCACAAAACGTAGGCTGAAGTCACGACAATCTGTAGGATAAGGGCTTTAACCAGGAGAAACAGAAAGGGCTTAACAGACCCGAAATATGCGCTACCGGGATCGTCCTGACGGCATAACCGTGCTACCCATCAGCGCCCTGGGTCCATAACGTCCGGGAAGGTGCTGAACCATCGGATTCGGAAGAGGGAGGTGGCTTGCACAGGCGGCGTTGAGTTATACCTCCCGGATTTCTTACTACCATGCTTGGTTCGGGAGGTTCAGATGAATATAACGCAAGAGTTTCAGGTCGCCGCCGGCCCGGAAATGGTGTTCGGCTTTTTCCAGGACGTCCATTCGGTCGCCCAGTGCATGCCTGGTGCCGAGCTCACCGAAGACCACGGTGACGGTAACTACACCGGGGCGGTCTCCGTCCGGCTGGGCCCTATGACCGCCCGTTTCGAGGGTAAGGCGGAGATCACCTCCGACCCGGCGACCATGACCGGCCAGATCAAGGGTAAAGGGGTGGACCGGCGAGGTGGTTCCCGGGGTAACGTGGCGGTCGAATACAACGTGATCGCCTCCGAGGGTGGTGCCAAGGTGAGCGTGGATGCCGACCTCACCATCTCCGGTGCCGCCGCCCAGTTCGGTCGGACCGGACTCATCAACCAGATTTCGCAGCGCCTCATCCAGGAGTTCGTCGAGTGTCTGGAGGCGAAGCTGGCCGCCGAAACCCCCACCGAGGCCGCCGCTATAGAAGCCGAAGACGTCAAGGGCTTCTCCTTGATGCTTTCCACCCTGGCCTCCAAGATTTCGGCCCTTATAAAAATGATCTTCAGAAGAAACTGACCTCAACCCGGCCAGACCAATCGGCTAAGGTCGCTCGAATTACCTCTGGTTTAGGAAGGCTTCGATCAGGTAGTCGAGGCAGGCGGTCAGGGCTTCCACGTCGGCGGTGGGAATGGAGGGCCACATCCCGATTCTGAGTTGGTTTTGGCCCAGCTTCCGGTAGGACTCCATGTCGAGGAGACCGTTTTGTCGTAAGGTGGCGGCCAGGTCGTCGCCGGACAGGGGGGCCTTAAAATCTATGGTGGCGGTGACTATCGACCGGAGGTTCGGGTCGGAAACAAACGGCTCGGCCATCGGATGCTTTTCCGCCCATCCGTACAGGACCCGGGCGTTGGCCTGACAGCGCTGCGTCGCCCAGGACAGACCGCCGTTACCGTTGATCCATTCCAAGGTGTCGGCCAGCATGAAAATTGTCCCCAGTGCCGGAGTGTTGTAGGTCTGGTCCTTTACCGAGTTGGAAAGGGCCGAACCCAGCGAAAGGAACGGAGGAATCCACCGGTCGGATCCTTCGATCTGTCGGATTCGTTCGATCGCCGCCTGAGAACAAAGCGCCACATACATTCCACCGTCTCCGCCCAGGGCCTTCTGGGGCGAGAAATAGTAGACGTCGAATTGCTGCGGATCCACCGGAATCGCTCCCGCGGCGGAGGTGGCGTCCACCACGGTCAGGCCTTCCGCGTCCACCCGGCTCAAGGGCATGGTCACCCCGGTCGAGGTCTCGTTGTGGGTTAGGGCGTAGAGGTCGATCCGGCCGGACGGGGAGGGAAGTGGATGGGTGCCGGGGGGAGCTTCGATGATCTCGGGGGGATCCAGATGGGGGGCACCGGTCACCGCCCGGGCGAACTTGGAGGAGAACTCCCCGAAGCTCAGATGCTGGCTGGCCTTTTCGATCAGCCCGAAGGTGGCGGCGTCCCAGAAGCCGGTGGCACCGCCGTTGCCCAAGACCACTTCGTATCCGTCTGGTAGCTCGAACATTTCGGTCAGCCCGGCCCTTACCCGTCCCACCATCCTTCGGACCGTCGGCCTACGGTGTGAAGTACCCATGTAGGAGGCACCCAAGGCGGCCAATCCGTCCAGGGTGCTCTGACGAACCCGGGTGGGGCCGGATCCGAACCGGCCGTCTTCGGGTAGGAGATGTACCGGAAGGCGGATGTATCCTTCGTATCCCATGTCTATCGTTCTGCTCCCGTTATCCGCTAGGAGAGTCTTTTGATGTCAGAAGTATCGCATCGTATTCGGTCGATGTCGGAATCCGCCACAATGTCGATAACAGCCCAGTCCAAAGCCATGCGCGCCGCGGGAAGGGATGTGATCGGCTATGGGGCCGGAGAGCCCGATTTCCCGACTCCGCCCGCCATAGTGGAGGCGGCGGTCAGGGCAGCCCGGGATCCGGCCATGCATCGCTACACCCCGGCTCCGGGACTGCCCGAACTGAGGGAAGCGGTGGCGGCCAAAACCCATCGTGACTCAGGGCTGGAAACAAATGCCTCCCAGGTGCTGATCACCAACGGAGGAAAACACGCCGTCTACACCGCCGTCCATTGCCTGGTAGACCCGGGTGATGAGGTGCTGCTACCGGCACCATACTGGGTGACCTACCCCTCGGTGGTTGATCTGGCGGGCGGGGTTACCGTCCCGATCGCCACGGACGAAACCGGCGGTTTCAAGGTGTCGGTCGATCAACTCGAGGCCGCTCGAACCGACCGCACCAAGCTGCTGATCTTTGTGTCGCCCTCCAACCCGACCGGGGCGGTCTACAGCCCGGCAGAGGTCGCCGAGATCGGCCGGTGGGCGGCGGAGAACGCTATCTGGGTGCTGACGGACGAAATCTACGAGCATCTGGTATATGAGGATGCGGTGTTTTCTTCACTTCCGGCGGTGGTACCGGAGGCGGCCGAACGATGCGTGATCGTTAACGGGGTGGCGAAGACCTATGCTATGACCGGATGGAGGGTGGGTTGGATGGTAGGCCCCGCCGAGGTGATCTCGGGGGCGACCAAATTGCAGGGGCATCTGACCTCCAACGTCTCCAACGTGGCCCAGATGGCGGCGCTGGAAGCCGTGTCGGGCTCGCTGGACGAAGTGATGCGGATGCGGGAGGCGTTTGACCGGCGGCGGAAAACCATGCATCGGATGCTGAACAGCATTAAAGGCATCAGCTGCGTCAGGCCGCAGGGGGCGTTTTACTGTTTCGCCTCGGTCAAAGAGGCGCTGGGTAGCGAAATCGGTGGGGTGCGTCCCCAAACCTCGCTGGAACTGGCCGATATCTGTCTTAACCAGGCCGAGGTGGCCCTAGTACCTGGGGAAGCCTTCGGTGCGCCCGGCTATGCCCGCTTCTCCTATGCCTTGGGCGACGAAGACCTGGTAACCGGATTGGAACGCCTCCAGGACCTACTGGGCACCAAAACCTGAAGGTTCAACGTCTTAAATAGGCGACCCGGGGAGGGCTACGTGTTCGGGGCGGACCGGGGTGCGGTTGAGTTCCAGTCCGGTGGCGTCACGGATGGCGGACACCACCGCGGCGGTCGATGAAACCGTGGGCGGCTCCCCCACCCCTTTGGCACCGAACGGCCCGAAGGCGCTCGGCTCCTCCACTACCTCGACGTTGATCGGCGGCGCATCCAGGAAGGTGGGAAGCAGGTAGTCGGTGAAGGTGGGGTTTTGGATTATGCCGTTCTTTACCACTATCTCCTCCAGGGTGGCCAGTCCTATACCCTGGACGGTTCCTCCCTCGATCTGTCCTACCACCGATCGGGGGTTGATCATGTAGCCGACATCCTGAACCGTGTCGACCTGGACCACCCGGAACAGTCCCAGCTCCGCATCGACGTCTACTACCGCTCTATGCACGGCAAAACCCCAGTCCACATGGAGGTTGCCTAGCCCGTTTTCATCCGGTTGGTCGGTGGGGGGATGGTGAAATCGGGTGTGGTATTCGAGGTTTCCGTGAGCCAACAGGTCCTCCATCGTGGTGACCAGTCGGCCCTTCCGCCACACCCCTTCGCTGTCGAGTTCGTCACCGCCCCCACGATGCAGGGCCAGCTCCCGGACCATGCGAGCCGCCTCCAAGACCGCCCCTCCGGTCATCTGGGTTTGGCGGGAGGCGGAGGTGGAACCGGCCGATCCGATCTGGGAGGTGTCGTCATAGAAAACCACTACATCCTCAATACCCAGGGCGGTGCGGGCGATCTGCGCACAAACCTCCCCCAGGCCCTGACCCACTTCGACCGCGGCGGTGTGAACCTCCACTCCGAAGGGAGTGATCACCACCCGGGCCTCGGCGTAATCGTCGAAACCGGCCGAAAAGCAGAGGTTCTTGATGCCGATCGCGTAGCCGACCCCTCGACTTACCTCGGCAAGTGAGGTGGTCAGGCCGGTGCCGCCGGGAAGATGACGAGGGTCTTCTCCGGTCAGGTCAGTAGGCAGAGGCATGGCCCGAACCCGTTCGAGGAGATCCACCACCGGTGCGGAGGTTTCAATGATCTGACCGGACGTTGCCAGCGGGTCACCCTGGCGCACGGCGTTTTTGATCCGAAAGTCGATCCGGTCCATACCGAGCGCATCGGCCAGCTTGTCCATTTGGGCTTCGTGCCCGAAACAGGCCTGCACCGCCCCGAAGCCCCGCATAGCACCGCAGGGAGGGTTGTTGGTGCGGACGGCGATCCCATCCACCGCTACCGAGTCGCACCGGTAGGGTCCGGCGGCGTGATAGACCGCGTTGCCGATCACCGAGTCGCTGGTCGAGCGGTAGGCCCCTCCGTCCAGGATTATTTTCGCCTCGATACGTCTTAAGGTCCCATCCGGGTCGGCTTCGTGGCGCATCCATATCAGAGCCGGATGCCGGTGAACGTGGCCGACGAAGCTCTCCGCCCGACTGTATTCCATCTTCACCGGACGGTCGGTGTAGAGGGCCAGCAGACAGAGATGAATTTGGAGGCTGACGTCTTCTCGGGCACCGAAAGCGCCCCCCACGCCGGCATGATGTACCCGTACCGCCTCGTCCGCCACCCCTAAACCCGCCACGATCTGATCGCGGTCGGTGTGGGTCCATTGGGTGGCAATATGAAGATCAACGCCGCCTTCGCCGTCCGGCACCGCCAAACCGGATTCGGTTCCTAAGGGGGCCTGATCCTGCATACCCACCTCGTAGTAGCCCTCCACTACGACCGCGCCTCGGGCATCCTGCGGACCCCGCCGACACCTCACCCGGTGGAACACCGAGTCGGTCTCCTCGGCTGCTTCGGGATCGGTGAGCGGAGTCTGCACCTGATATTCCACCTCTATGGCTTCTACCGCCCGGCGGGCTATCTCCGGGTCGTCTGCGGCTACCAGCGCCACGGCCTGGCCTTCGTATTCGACCTGATCCCCGACCAGGATAGGTTGATCCGGCGTCTCCAGACCGAAGAGGTTTTCCCCGGGGATGTCGGCGGCGGTAAGAACCGCATGAACTCCGGTCATGGCTACCGCCGGACCGATGTCGAGTTTGATGATCGTCGCCTTGGGATGAGGGCAGCGGAGCGTGACACCGAACAGCATCTTGTCCATGTACAGGTCGGACGAGTAGGTGTAGGTCCCGTCAACCTTGGGAATACCGTCCGGTCGGTAGGTGGATTCGCCTACCCCGCCTCGGGCCGGTCTGGTGTCAACCTGGGAAATCATGCCTCACCGACCAGGGTTTCGATTCCTCTCAGGATGGCACCATATCCGGTGCACCGACAGATATTGCCTGCCAACTCCTCTCGGATATCTTCCGGTGAGGGTGACAGGGTTTCTTTCAATAATTCTGCGGCCGCCACCACGAACCCCGGGGTGCAGAACCCGCATTGGACCGCCCCGGTCTCGATCAGGGCCTTCTGTACCGGGTGAAGCTCGGAACCGCCCAGGCCTTCCACGGTCAGCACCTCTGATCCGGCTGCGTCTACCGCCATCACCAGACAGGAGCAGACCAGGTTGCCGTCCAGAACCACCGAACAGGACCCGCATTCGCCTTGCTCGCAAGCGCCTTTGGAGCCGGTAAGCCGCAGATATTCCCGGAGGGCGAACAACAGGCTTTCGGAGCCTTTGGTGTCGAACGATCGGGACTCCCCGTTGACGGTAAGTTGAACTCTCATTTGGCCAAGCACCTTTCCAGCAGACGGCGGGCCAATACCCCCGAGGCATGTCGTCGATAGTCTGCGGTGCCCCTATGGTCCGAAATGGGTCGGACCTCCTCTGAAACCAGCCGGGCGAACTCTTGTAAGGCGGCGGGCCCGGGATTGGATTCCGCCGACATCATCTCCTCGGCCTGGCGGGCTCGGATCGGGGTGGGTCCTACCGACCCCATGGCTACCCGGGTCCGCCCGTCCCGCCATCTGAAGACACACGCCGAGGCGATGGAAATAACCATGGCGCTGCGCTGACCGATCTTGGCGAACTCCTGGCAATCGGGTAGATCGGTCGGCAGGATCACGGCGGTTATCAGCTCGCCGGGACGTAGTGCGGTCTGTTTGACGCCGAGAAAAAACCGGTCCCATCGAACCCGTCTGGTCCCGTCCTTGGAGCTGAGTTCGATTTCCGCGTCGAGCCCGGCCAGGAAGGGAAGGGCGTCTCCGGCGGGGCTGGCGGTTCCGATGTTGCCTCCAAGGGTTCCGGCCGCCCGGATCTGGGGTGAGCCTATGGTGCGGGCCAGCTGGGCCAGAGCCTGATGATCTCCCGACTCAAGCCGCCGGAAGGTGACCCCCGCTCCGATCCGCTGTCTTGAAACGTCCTGTAGCTCGGCCAGTCGGCGCAGCAGGATTACCTTCTCCGGACGTATCTGATCGAAGTTGACCTCCACCATCAGGTCGGTTCCCCCGGCCAGCAGCACGGCCTCAGGATGGGCGGCGAGCGCGGCCAACGCCTCGTCAAGGTCGGTTGGATGTATCACTTCCATCAATTGCTACGCCCTCAAAGACAGTGTGGTTTTTAGAGGATACCTGCTTCTGGCCGCCTTTTGAGAGACATGGCCGACTCCGAATAACCCGTGAACCAACCCCCCATCTATTCTGGTCGCCATGCTTCGTACCTTGCTGTGCTCCAACCCGGTCGCCTCCGGATTCACCGGCGGGCTGCATCGTGAGGTGGTTGCCCGGCTTCGTGAACACCTCGACCTGGAACTGGAATGGCCCACCGGTCCCGCCGAAGCCCGTTCCATCAGCGCCGCAGCCGCCGCCGAGGGGTTCGATTTGGTCATAGCCATGGGAGGCGACGGAGTGGTACACCACATCGCCAACGGCCTGGGCGGAACCGACACCGCTCTGGGCATCATCCCGGCCGGAACCACCAACGTGTTGGCCCGCATCATGGGTATCCCCGACCGGCCGCTCGCCGCCACCGAGTTCATTTGCAGCCACCCCCGGGTAGAACAGGTACCGGCGGCGATGCTGACCCTCGACCATGGCCAAACCGGGGTGGAAAGCCGATTGGCCACCTTTGCCTGCGGGGTAGGGCTTGACGCAGCCGTGGTGGAGCGGGCCGAGCAGGAACCCCATCGCAAATATCGTTTCTCCGGGCTGCATTTCGCCCGAACCGCCCTCACGCTAACCAGAACCGACTTCTCGAAACGCTCCCCCGAGCTGGAGGTCGGCACCCGGCTGAGATCATCCCGGGCGGTGGCGGTGTTGGTCAGCCTGTACGACCGCTACAGCTATTTCGGTCGCCTTCCGATCCGGTTCGGCACCCATCAACCAGGTACGTTGTCCCTGCTTATCGTCCGTAAGCTCCCGACCCGACGTTTGTGGCCCGTCCTCTATAGGTTGGCTACCGGCACCAGGATCGGAAACGTCAAGGGCTTGGAGGTATGGAACGGGGTGTCATCGCTGGAGGTGACCGTACCCAACGGGTCATTGGCCCAGGCGGACGGGGAGCTATTGGGTACCCCGGCCCGGTTCTCGGTGGCGGCCCGGGTGGACCATCTGCGGGTGATGAAACCGGGATAACGGCGCAAGCTTTCTGCCGGTCGTCCTCCCGAGAGGCTGCCTTGACGAGACTTGTAAAGAACCAAGATTTCACGGTCTGGTAGTTAACATATTTCAGGTGGTTGGTGAGCGCATAAGAGTGGATCGGCCTTCTTGTCTAATTCAAACCGTTTAGTCCTGATTCTGGTTTCGGCCGCAGTGGTGGTAGGGCTGGTGGTGGGCGTTTTGGCCACCCGCGAGGACACCTCCACAGGAGCAGAAGCCCCCGTCAACACCACCCAACCCACCGGCCAAACCCTGGAAGCGACGACCCTGCTGGGCCAAATCGAGAACGATCTGGCGCTGAAGCCTCTCCAGATCGAGGTCGGGGCCTCCACCTTCAGCCTCCTGCCGGCCGCTATCGGGTTCGAGGTGGACGAACAGGCCACGATCAACGCTGCCTTGGGTGAACACTCCATAGACGGGATCCTCGAAGACATCCGCCGGTGGAGGGAAGACCCGGCTACCGACCTGTCCTGGTCTCTCTCAGGAACCGTCAATGAATCCGCTCTGGATGATCTGATGAGCCTGTACGAGTCGGCCCTGGACGTGCCCGAAGACGGCACCATAATCTTTAGAGAGTCCGGCCCGGTGCCTGTCTACCCCCGGCCGGGGGAAGCTATCGATCGAGAGGCTTCGCTCCGATTGATTGCCGATTCACTTTTGGAGCAACCTCGAACCGGTCCGGTCCGTCTACCAACGGTCACGAAAGATCCCATCCTCACCGCAGCCGATGTTGACCTGGCCATGGAAACCGCCACCGCCCTGCTGTCCGGGCCGATCACCCTGGCCCGTTCCGACCCGGACGCCATCCTGCACCTGAGCGTTGTACGACTGGCCGACGCCCTGACCACCGAAGTATCGGAGGGTGCCGACCCTTCCCTGGAAGTCTCCTTGGATCGGGACGTGATCGATGGCTATCTCGACAATTTGAGGGGGCAGTTCGAGGCCCCGCCCAGAAATGCCCAAATCCTGATCGATGAGGGGAACGTGGTTTTCACCGAGGGTCTTTCGGGGGCGGTAATCGACGTTGACCTGGTATTAAGGGCTATCCACCAAGCCGCCGGACGAGAATCCCGGCAATCGGTTCTCCCGCTCCAAACCGGGGTACAACCGGAATTCGACATTGAAGATCTGCAGGCTTCGGGACCGATCGGCCTGATCAGCGAGTTCACCACCAGACACTCCTGCTGCCAGCCGAGAGTCGGCAACATCCAGCTCATGGCCGCCACCCTGGACAACCACAACCTGCTGCCCGGCGAGCGCTTCTCTCTCAACGAAACGGTGGGTAAACGCACCCTGGAGGAGGGCTATCTACCCGCCCCGACCATCGTTAGGGGGGAGCTCACGGATGAGGTGGGAGGCGGGGTCAGCCAGTTCGCCACCACCTTCTACAACGCCGTGTTCTGGGCCGGAATGGAGGTTATCGACCACAAACCCCACAGCTGGTACTTCTCCAGGTATCCGATGGGGATCGAGGCCACGGTCAGCTGGCCCACCCCCGACCTCGTTTTCCGCAACAACACCGACGCCCCTCTGGTTATCGACACTTCATACACCTCCACCTCGATAACGGTGGCTTTCTACGGCAACAATTCGGATCGGGAGGTAACCGCCACGGTTTCCCCGCCCTATAACTTCACCGATTTCGAGAAGAAGTTCGAACCGAACCCGGAAATAATGCCCTGGGAGGCACCGGTTGAGGTGGGCAACGGTTCCCAAGGGTTCCAGGTCACCGTGACCAGGAACATCTCCTACACAGATGGCACCTCTGCCGAGGAGAAATGGAATGTGAAATACCGGCCTCAACCTCATCGGTTCGAGATCCACCCGTGCTTTTTCCCGGAGGATTCGGAGGACTATACGGGCGAGGAATGCCCGAGCCATCCTGATTTCCCGGACGGTTTCCCCGACCCGACTGTGGAACCGGAAGTCCCCGTCCCCGAAGAGGTTGGAGACGGCCTGGATGAAGAGGGCCTGGGTGAGGAAGACCCGGATGTGGTTCCGGAGGAAACCTCCGGTGAAGACATTCTTGACGAACCGGAGGGGTCAGTCTCGGTAGAAGAGGAGTGAATCGCGGATGGTGTCTCCGATGGTGGATAACAGGTCTTCATCCCATCCACCGAACCGCCGCACCGAGACCGTGTTGGAAAACACATAGACGGAGGTGAGAGAAGCGCTCACCTCGAATAAGGCCGCCGCCAGCCGGGCCGGAAAGGTATCCGACTGCCGGGCGGCTTCTGTGCTCCTAAAGGTCTCGCCCTCCTGTCCGGAAAGAGATCGGTCGGTGTCGAACACCGCCACCTCTCCGACCAGAACATGATCTACCTCGATAAGCTGGCCCAACTTTTTTTCTCCTATGTACTAAACCTGAACCGTAAGGATGATATTCGGGTGTTCCCTGGGATCAACTACTGCGGTCCGATCGCCGGGATCGCTTCGGGTTCCTCAAGCGCTCCCCGATCACATGGAGCTTAACCAGGTTGGTGTAGGCACCGGTGTTGGGAGGGGTGCCGGCGATCATGACCACCCCTTCTCCTCGTTCGCAGATGCCCTCCTTTTCAAGATATTTCTCGGCGGCGGCGAACATCCGATCCGTTGACTCCCTGGGTTTGAATCGGATCGGGGTCACCCCCCAGAACAAGGCCATGCGCCGCCGGATTCGTCCTTCGGCGGCAAACACCATGATGTCAGCCGAAGGGCGATACTTCGACAGGATGCGGGCGGTAGCTCCCGATTCGGTGAAGGCCACGATCGTTTTGAACCCCAGGTTGAAGGCCGCTTCGGTAGCCGCCTTGGCCGTTGCCGAGGCGAAAGTGCGGGCGTTTTCCAGGAAATCTATGGTCTCGCTGCCCGTCAGCTCGGCGTCCCTGAACCGCTCGGCCTCCAGACATATGACCGACATGGCCTCTATCACCCGGGCCGGATGACGACCCACCGCCGTCTCTGCCGAAAGCATTACCGCATCGGTCCGGGAGGCCACCGCATTGGCCACATCCGTCACCTCGGCCCGGGTAGGCCTCAGGGCGGTGATCATCGAATCCAGCATTTCCGTGGCGGTGATGGAGATCAATCCGGCCTGGTTGGTCCGATGGAGAATGTCGGCCTGCACGTTGGGGATGGTCTCCATCGGTAGCTGCACACCCAGATCGCCACGGGCCACCATTACCCCGTCTGCCTGTCCGAGGATGGAATCCAGGTTCTGATAGGCCAGGGCCAGCTCCACCTTGGCGATTATGGGCACCGAACCTCCCGCCAAGCGGCGTACCTCCGCTATGTCCTCTCCGCTTTTAACGAACGAGGCTGCCACGTAGTCCACCCCCATCTCCCGGCCCAGTTCCAGGTCCCTGCGGTCTTTTTCCGTTATAGGGCCGAGGTTCAGATGGCTGTCGGGGAAGGCGATTCCTTTGCGGTCGTGTAGTTCGCCGCCTCTTTCGATGTTGATTACCAGGGCGGCATCTTCCGCCTCCACTACCCGACCGGTGATGAGACCGTCGAACATGACCACCCGGTCGCCCACCTCTACATCGTCCAGCAGGTGCCGGTAGCCGATCGGGATCACTCCGTGGCGGCCCTTATCTTCGGATACGACCAACCGAACCGTCTCCCCCGGCTTTAGCTCGATTGAGCCCCCCTCAAAGGTTCCTACCCGGGTCTTAGGGCCTTGAATGTCCTGGAGGATGGCGATGGAACGGCCGGCTTCTCCGGCGGCTTGCCTTATCCATTGGGTCATCTGCAGGTGGGAATCGTGGTCGCCGTGGCTGAAATTGAGCCGAGCCACGTCCATACCCGCTTCTATTAGCCCCCGAACCGAATCCAGGTCGGCCACGGCCGGGCCCATGGTGGCCACGATCTTGGTTCTGCGTCGCATCAGGTCCTCACGTTATGAAGGTGGGGTAGGCGAATCAAACCCATATACAGTCCCCCTTGAAGCTCCATCCTATACCGGTTTCCCTTGTTTCTCCGGAGTCCTGACAAAGAGGGTGGCCGACACCCCGGACACTTTCTGGGTGCTCTTTCCTACCACCTGGCCTTGGCCTCCGCTTCCTATATAGGCCTGCCCTTCGGATTCCAGCAGCAGGTAGGCCCCGGACCGGGTGTATTGAAGCACTAGTCCCAGACCCAATCCTCGGTCCGGATCATCGAATGCACCTGAGACGCCCATTCCGAAGGCGGTAAGGAGGGCGGATCGGTCGTCTATGTCCGGATATCTGGTGGCCATGCTCCGCCGGATTCCTATGCCGCGGTCTTGGACGGTTACGGCTACCCGTTCGCCCAGGTGTTCGGCCTGGCACCATCCTTCCCCCTGTCCTGAATGGTGAAGGGCGTTATCAGCCAACTCTCTGATACCGATCTGGAGGCGGCGATCCTCTACGCCCACTTCGGCCAAAGCGGACCGGACGCTTTCTATAACCGGCGGCAAGGTTGCGGAGTCGAACCAAGATCGGTTATGACCTTCTTCGAACCCGTCCCTTGACTCTGGGCCGGATAGGAGGTTGGGGAGGCCAGGTTCAGTACCTCCATCACCGTGTCGAAGGCGGCCAGGGCACCATCGGAAAGTACTCCTGTCTATCCCACTCGCCGACCCTGCCCTGCCAGTATCTGCCTTCGTATTTGACGCCGACCGTGAACCAAAGGGAGGGACACCATTCCGATTCGGAGCGGTAAGTTCCGGCCACTACCTGCGCCGGGGCTTTATCGGCCAGGACGCAGACGAGCGTATCAGGCGAATCCCGTTTCCATTCAAAGCGACTGTGGGATTGCAACCTCCTCAACCAGATAGCCGCTTCCGACTCCGCCTCCTTCGGGGAAGCGAACCGCTGGGGAGTCTTCGAGATTTGACCGGCGTTCATAGGGCCGAATTATATGAGAAAGACCAAAATACCCAGGCCGAAGCTAACTTCAAGATCAACCGAAATTAGACCCGTACCAAAGGAGGCATTCCGGTGGACCTATTCGAAGCCATGCGTACCCAACGCAGCGTCAAATCCTTCAAGCCGGATCCGGTGTCCGACCAGGACATCGCCACCATTCTTAGCGCCGCCACCTGGGCGCCCAACGGCACCAACGCCCAGCCCTGGGAGTTCATTGTTATCAGGGATGCCGACATCAAGAAGAGCGTGGCCGACATCTACCGCGCCGGGTTGCAATTTCTGTTGGATCACCCCCGGCGTCAGGGTTGGAGGGAACCGGACGAGAGAACCTTCTTCCGGACCATGATGAGCAAATCCCATCACCTGCGGGAGCACCTGGAGGAAAGCCCGGTGCTGATCGTGGTGGCGATGAACGAGCACCGCGATAACCTGCCCCGCTACGGGGTGCTGAAGGCGATCCATCCCGAGGCGGCCTATGCCTCCATAATGCCCGGTGTGCAGAACATGATGTTGGCCGCCCGCAGCCTGGGCCTGGGAACCTGCCTGACGACCGCTCTCAACATCCTCGAGGAGGACGCCAAGGTCGCACTCGACATGCCGGAACACACCCGGATTATCGCCCTGATCCCGCTGGGCTATCCCACCGAAGATTTCAAACCGGTCACCAGAATCCCGGCCGAGGAGTTCACCCACCTGGACAGATGGAGAGTACATGCCGAGCGGCTTTCGTAGTGGCGAATAACATGCCCCTGGTCGTTGGCGAATGCCAGATTACCTGCTACAGTTAGCCGACAAAGCAACTCGGGCAGGCCGGAAATACCCTTTCGGTTGTTCATTGTTGTGGCAATTCAAGGAGTGTGCAATGAATACCTATCGAACGATTTCACCGAGGAAAGTGCTGGTGGCGTTCTGCGCCATGGCGGTGGCTGTGGGAACATTAACCGTGGGGGGGGGGGGGGGGGGGGGGGGGGGGGGGGGGGGGGGGGGGGGGGGGG
>VXMP01000060.1 GCA_009841075.1 Acidimicrobiia bacterium
AGCAACCGCCTCCTAAGCGGTAGGTCGCAGGTTCGAATCCTGCCGCGGGCGCACCGTCTTGAGCAAAAGTGCTCTAAACGCGCAGAGGCCCCGGGACTACGATCCGTAGCCGGTTCCGGGGCGTACCTCCGATGAAGTCCTCGAAGCTCTTGTCTGCCGAGGATAGTTCACCGGCCGCCCTCATTATCACAGGCCGAGGCAGCCAATGCCAAGGTCACTCTAAAAGCTGAGTGGCTATGGCCTCCAGGTTGCCGAAAAGTTTCGACCGGGGCAGGGTCAGGTCTGCTCCGGCTTCTTGGGCTTTTTGGAGGTTTTTCCTGTCGACATGGGGGCCGTAGGCGAGGCAACGTATAGCGGTGGCCGATCGGATGACTTTCATGGCCGAGGGGTGTTCCAGGTCTACCAGCAGCGTATCCAACCCGTCCGAAAGTTGTGGGCCGCTGATCGTGACCGTCTTCCATCCCGATGCCTTCAGACCGGCTTCCAGCTTGGAGCGGTCCATGAGGTTGCGGGTCAGGAGTCCGGCTACGGGAACCCTCATCTGTCCCTCTTTATGGCGGCCGCCTTGGCCGCTCCCCAGGATAGATGGGCCATCCAGGCTTCCTCGCCTAAATCTCTGGAAGAGGCCGGTGCCAGACCGAAAAGGTCGCCGGGCAGGGCGTTTCGGGTGGTCTCGTCGCGGCTGACCGGCTGGTTACCGGCCTGTTCCAAGGCGTAGGTGGGAAACCGCAGGGCCTCCTGAAAGAGCTCCAGAGGGCCCCGGTCCTGTTCGCCGAAGGGACGCTCCAACAGGTCGGCCAGGGCGTTTTCCAACCAGATCGTTCCTTTTGCGATGGCTTCCTCCCAATCGTCCGGAATGGCCAGAGCGAGCCCATCCACCTGTGTTCGGATATAGGAAGGATATACTTCCACGAACCTCTCTCTTAGCTGGTCGGATAACTGCATTATCCGGTGAACACCTGCACCGCTATCAGCCCGAAGGGGCCATCATGCACCGAAATCCCCACCCTGGTGAAAGCCGCGTCGAGCATGGTGTTGCGATGGGGCGGCGAGGCGATCAATCCGGCGTGAACCCCGTCCAGGGTGGGGTTCAAGGCCAGGTTCTCTCCGACAGTCCGGAACGGAATACCCTGGGCGGCCAGACGATCACCAACCTGTCCGGTAACCGGGGAAACGTGCGACAGATAGCCGTCCGCATACATCTCCGCCCCGTGTCCCGCCGCTATATCGGCCAGAGCCTCCGACCAGGCCAGCGGTTCCTGTCCCTCCTCGAGCCGGACCAGGTTCAGCTTATCCCACAACTCGAAGGCGGCTTCGGGGCGGATCGTCACCTCTTCGGTGGGTGGGATGTCGATGCGGGCGGCCCCTTCGATCATCTCCAGGCTGTCGCCCTGCAACCGGTCGAGGTTCACATACGACTCCAGGAGACGATCGCCGAGAAACCGGCTGATAAACGGGGTGAAACGGGTGCTCTCGGTTCTGACCAATTCGACCACCTGGGATTGATCGAGCGCCTCTTCCGTACCCGACGGCAGCAAGGGGACACCGGTGAGAGCCAGGATGAGGAAACCGACCGCCAGGACGTAGGTTGCTCCGGCCAGCAAGCCTCCTCCGATCCGGTCCAACACCCGGAAGGGGCCGAGCAGCCTGACTATGCCGCCGATCAGAAAACGCCCGGCCACCATCACCGCCAGGAACACCACCATCGAAGCCACCAGCCGGGCCGTCAAAGGGCTGAGACCGGTCCAGGACTCCACGATTCCCTGGCCGAGTGAACCTATCCGGTAGCCCACCGCCAGCCCGACCACTCCCATAATCAGTCCGGCCGCCGCCGACAATATGCCTCTCCTGTATCCCAACAGAACCGCCCCCACCAGGCCTAAGGCGGCCAGAACATCCAGCATTTAAGATCAGGCCTCCCCCGAAGATCCGTCCTCCCCGGATTCTTCCCGATCTGGCAGGTTCGATGATCCGGACTGGTCTTCTTCGGGACCGATTACCGCTCCGAGCCTGGTGCGACCGAGCCGCTCCCGACCGGTTCCTTCAAACTCCACCACCACCGGCGACGAAACCTCCTCCCATGACTCTCCGAGCACCCTGGTGCGCCATAGATGGCCTAGCACGATCTTGAGGACCGCCGTAGTGGGAACCGCGATCAACACCCCGAACAGGCCGCCCAGCGATCCGCCCACCAGCAAGACCAGGATGATGGTGACCGGACTCAGCTTCACCGCCGCCCTTAGAACCAGGGGGCTGACCAGATGGTTGTCAAACTGTTGGATAAGGACGAACGCCACAATCACCCAAAGTATCTTGATCGGATCGCCCACGATAAGGGCGGTCGTAACCCCTAGTGCGCCTCCTACCCAGGGGCCGATAAAGGGGACGATGTTCAGGAGACCGGCCAACAGACCTACGATCAGCCAGAAGGGAAGGTCGAGAACCCAGAGGGCCAGGCTGGACAGGATGCCGACTATGAGAGCCACCATCAGCTGGCCTCGGATGAACCCGCTCAGGGCTCGGCTGACCTGACCGGCCACGTGGATCACTTCGGCCCGGTCGGCAGGCGGGATGAGGCGTTCGGCTCTTCTCCGCAGGTTGTGGGTGTCCACCAGGATGTAGAAGGCCAGCACCGGTGCCAGCAGGACTATGGCGATTCCTTCCACCACCCCCAAGGCGAACTCGCCCGCCCGGGTGAGGACGTCCAAGATCACCTCCAGATTGGGCGGATCGGAGAACAAGCCGGTGAACTCCTCCATGAGCGACTCCGCTCCCACCACATCAAGGTTCAGATCAAGAGAGTCGGCCGCGTACTCGACAAACCCCAAGCCGCTGTCGATCGCCTCAGGAACCCGGTCGGCCAGATCGGTGGCCTGCTGGCTGATTATGGGGACGATCAGCACACCGATCACCACCAGCACCCCGCCCAACAGCAGGTAAACCAGGCAGCCACCTCCCACCCTCGGCACCCGCCTGTTTTCCAGGAAGTCGACCGCCGGCTTGACCAGGAAGGTGAGCAGGACGGCCAGGATGAGGGGCACCCAGATAATTCGGATCTGGTAGATGAGCCAGACAAAAATGGCGGTGACCGCCAGAAGGCCGACGACGCTCCAGGAGGCCACACCCACTCCGCGCAGCCAGTCGTACCGGTTTATCCGATCTCTATCTTCGGGTTCCACGCACCTGCCTTTCGAGGCTCCAGGTTAACGACCGGCGGCGGGGATACTGAGGCATGTGGGGCTTGGTCATAGTTGGCTTATCACCACTTCGGAATCGGGGGCGACCTCGATCAGGTAACTGCCTGCGCCGGTGCCCTGATATTTCAGGCCGGTGGCGGTGACCTCCCAGCCCGGTCCTACCGTGGCCGGGCCGGTCACCTCCACGGTCACCTCGGTGGGTAGTTCCACCACCAGGTCGCCTTGGAGTGCTACAGCTACCTCGGTTGAAGGCGAACCGAGGCGGATCAACCCGTCGGCGGTGGCCTGCAAGGATCTCAGGTTCAGGTCTTTCAGGTCAGCCTCCAGGATGGAGGCCGATATTGCTATCCCCCATTCGGGTGCCCGGCTTAGGTCGACCTGCCATCCGCTCGACCCGAACCAGCCCGGATCGTCCTCCTCCCGGATGGTGACCTCGATCCGGTCTTCGGTGCCAGACTCTATGGCGGTGGGGGGCGCTACCGATCCGGCGGAGCTTAGAGAGGAGACCTTATAGAGAACCTCGGTGCCGGTCGCAATGACCACTTCTCCGGCCAACCGGATGTCTACTGTTGCGGTGCCGGCCTGTTCTACCGGTGAGCCGGTGAGCCGTTCGGGGAAGGAAGGAAGCGCCTCCCAACCCGCCGCATGCAGGATCACCGCCAGCGCCAACCATCCCAGCAGGACGAGCGGCAATATCGGGCCTAACCCGGAGTAGAGGAACCGTTGTCCGGGTCTTATCCGGCGGAATACCAGCAGAAGCATCACGGTTAAGGCCAGTCCGGGCCAGAACGAAATCAGGTCCAAGAGGACGGATCGCCTTAGAACCCCGGTCGCAATCATCGCCCCCAAAAGGGCCACTCCGATCAGAAGGATCAGCCAAGCCAACCTGGTGCGGCGACGGCGGGCCCGTATCTGGGCACCTTTCATAGACGGGTAAAGGCCCGAAGCTCCCCCTCCGCCGATGGTCATTCCTCGAAGTCGGTACCCAACACCACCGTCAAGGGTGCCGGAGGGGCGTCACCGGGGAAAGACACCACCTGATCTATGGCCACGATCTCGGCAAGGAGGGCCGCCTCCCGGTCGTATCCGTTCACATACCAGATCACCGAGTTGTCCAGCCTTTCGGAATGATCGGCGGGGGTATTGGTACGGTAGCCCACCCCGGCCAGCCGATCGGTTAGCCGACCGGCCAAACCCCCGATCGAGGTGGCGTTGAACACCGCCACTCCCACCCGAGAGGGATCCCGCACCGGAGGAATTGGCTCGGTGGTAGTAGTGGTGGTGGGGACGGTGGTCGTGGTCGTGGCGGCGGTGGTAGTGGTAGCCCGGGTGGTCGTAACCGACTCGGTAGTCGTAGTGGACTCGGACTCGGCGGCTACCGGCTCGTTATCGGCTGACGATCCGATCAGAGACCGGGCCACTATTCCGACCCCCACCAGCACTACCAGGATCAGCAGAGCCATAATCCCGGCCCGAAACAGGTCGCGCCGAAATCTACGCATATCCTCAGAAGCATGACGTCCCGGCAATGGTTCCTCTCATTCCGTCCGTGGGTGGACTACCGGAGATCACCCACCTTACGAGCAGCCGACCCGGCCACCCGCTCCCGAACGCGCCGCAGCCGCAACACGGTAAGAGGGTCATAGGCGAAAGCCGCCGGCTCATCCAACAGTCCCCGCATCAGCCGGTAATAGTGGGCCGCCCCAAACCCGAAGGCAACCTGAATATCCCGATCCTTAGGACCAGGCAGCCACCACCACCAACGCTCAAAATCAAGCAAAGACCGTTCCAGGGACGTAAGCATACGCCCCAGAGTATCCAAGCCAAGCCAATAAACGGCGGATTTAAGATCAGGTGCCGTTAGCCCACCAGGGGTTAGCCGCCGGGGTGGGGTGGGTCTTTGTCGGTTTCGGATTTTTGTTTGTGGTATTTGTTGAGGTATACCTGGCGGGCGGGTTCTTGTTGTTGGTATTGGTCTCGGTAGATTCGGTTGGTGGGGTGCCGGTAGCCTGTCCAGCCTTCGGGGGTAGCGAAGTAGTCCCGAGTTGGAGGGCTTTGGATTGAATTGTCGTCAGTGCTCATATGCCCAATATATATGGAGGATGTGACATTTCCCTGCCCCGGGATTCTAACATCGAATCACATGTATGGTATTTAAGCCGTTAGATCTTTTTTCTCGTCAATCGCCGAACGGGTCCTTCCTGATTTGAGCCCGGCATGGGCTGCGTTTCGACGGTCGGGATGCAAGAATTGGCCCGCTTGAACAATTCGTAGATAGCCAGTCTTGTGCCCGGGCGTTGCAGCCTTAACGCCTTGGGTCGTCTCTCGTTTCAGAACGGCAGATACCCGACGTGGTCATCTGGTCCTCTCTGCTTCTTCCAGCCTTGTCCGGGCCAGGTGTTCGAGCCGTTGGGACTGAACCCATAGAGTCCGTCGAATGCCCGAGCGCACTTGTCGCTCGCTAATAACCCGGGCCAAGTCGCTGATAGTGCGCGCCCGCCGCGCTAAGCGGAGGTCTGGGTGCTCTCGAACCTGACGGCTCCCTGTTGGTAACAGTGCACCACGTACCGACGGTGGCAGGCGAATCAATTCTGTCTCTTTGATCTCGCCCTCGTTGAGTAGTGCGCTAAACCTGGATTCATGGAGGGCTTGCTGATACACCGTGTACTCCGCTCTGTTGAGGGTGTCTCCAATCGGCCTGTTTTCCAGTTCCCAGAACGGCCACATTTCGACTTCGGCTACCTCGAACGGGTCAAGTACTCGCATAGCTACGGCATCTGTCCGTTGGTTGGTTAGGTGGCGTCCTATACGCGAGCGGAGCCTCTCGGTGGTTTGTCCGACATAGATAGGTTCGCCGTCGTAATCGATGAACAGGTAAATGCCGCGGGTGCAGTCCGCGGCCCGGCGGCCCGTCTCGTCTCTGAGGTCAAATAGGCGCTTTACCCCGGCGTATAGCTCCTTGACTTCCGGCGGTGCCTCAATGCTCATGCCGCGAGCCGTTTTACCCAGTTATTGCCGATCCATTCGATAACCGGGACACAAACCGCATCGCCCAGCGCATACATGGCTTGGCGTTCCGAAACGGCGTCATAACGCAGCCCATCTGCGCCCTGAAGTCGGGCGTATTCGCCCAGCGTCATCCATCGCACATCGAACTTGCCCGCACCTATACGGACTATCGCCTGGCGGGCGGAACCGCCGCTGAGCGTGCGGAGGGTGCCGGCTATTTCGTCACCGCGAATCTCCCAAACGGCACGTCCGTTCCGCGTGCGGCGAAAAGCACCAAAGAAGCGGACCTGGCTATCGGCTTGCCACCGGTCAACTCGGCTGCGCTGCAGCAACGAAAGCGAGGAGAGGAAGGCATCCCTGCGATGTTGTGGCCACCACGGGCCAGTGTCGGCCACGTCACTCAGCCGTAACGATGTGGTGACATTGGGTACTTCGGGGATTTCCGGCTGAGGCCCCTGGGTGCCTAGGAGAAAAATACGGGCCCGGCTCTGCGGCAGAAAAGCGGAAGCATCGACCACGATGTCTGTCACCGAGTAACCGAGTGATTCCAACCTATTCACCACCGAAACAAAGTCGCGGCCCTGATTAACGGTACGGAATCCCGGCACGTTCTCTACGATCACAGCACCGGGACGGCGCTTGCCCATCTCTTCAAGCAACCGGCAGAACTCGTCGATAAGGCCCGATTGCTCGCCGTCTAGGCCTGCCCGGTTCCCTGCTATTGAAGTGTCTATACACGGGAATGAGGCGGTCGCTAACTCCACGTCCGGGACATCGCCGGCTTCTACGTCGCGGATATCGCCTACTACCAGCACGTCACTGCCCCAGTTGGAGCGGTACAGTTTCGCCTTCGTGGGGCAAATATCGTTGGCGTATACAGTACGGACACCGACCAACTCCAGCCCCGCCCGTACCAGCCCCATGCCGGCAAAGAACTCGGCGGCCCTCACGTTGCGACTCCTCGGTCCCCTGCCACCAAATCCCGATACAAAAGGGGGTGCCCCACAAGTGGCTGCGTCCTAACGAAGTTGTCCCGATTTGGAGGGCTTTGGATTAAATTGGCGTTTGTGCTCATATGTACAAGATATATAGGGGGTGTGACAGTTTTGTACTCTGGAACCCTAGCATCGAAATCACATGCCTGGTATTTAACCGCCATGCATTGCACGCGGCAATCACCGAAAGGACCCTTTCACGGTCTCTGTCCCGAAGGCCTGGGCTTGGGGGTCGGGGTGTGCGGAATATGGCATTGAATAGGACTAACTTTGGTCTTACTCAACTGGAGGGACACAGCATGCCCGAGACTGTGAATGTGTACGAGGCCAAGACCCATCTGTCCCGGCTGATCACGCGGGTCGAGGTGGGAAAAGAGAAAATCCTGGCACGGGCGGGCAAACCCTGTGCCCGGCTGGTGCCCTTGGAGTCTCCCGCACCCGGGAAGCGGATCGGCCTCCTTCCTGGACTGGTGATCGAGCCCGATTTCTTTGAGCCTCTGCCCGATGACGAGATCAAAGCCTGGGAGGGAATCCGTTGAAAGCGACGGCTGCTCGACCCTAAGGCTTTTCTAGCCGGTTACCTCGCTCAGTTCTCTCATTTCTCGTTTAAGTTCGGAAACCTCGTCTCGGAGGCGGGCGGCGTACTCGAAGCGGAGTTCCCGGGCGGCTTCCCGCATCTCGTCCTCCAGACTTTGGATCAGCCTGCCTAGATCTTCGCTTGCCATCTCCAGCGGGGCGTTCACCTCCATCCGACCTGATAGTCGCCGATCGGGACGGGTCGGTTTGGTTCTTCCCGAAGAGACCAGCTCAAGAATGTCCGCCACCTTCTTACGAATGGTCTGGGGGTCGATGCCGTGTTCCTCGTTGTAGCGCATCTGCAGATTGCGTCGGCGTAGGGTCTCGTCGATCGCCGACCGCATCGAGTCGGTTACCTCATCGGCGTACATGATCACCCTTCCCGAGACGTTACGGGCCGCCCGTCCGATGATCTGGATAAGGCTGGTTTCGGAACGCAGGAACCCTTCCTTGTCGGCATCCAGGATCGCCACCAGAGACACTTCCGGCAGGTCCAACCCCTCTCTCAGCAGGTTGATCCCCACCAGCACGTCATACTCCCCCAGGCGTAGGTCGCGTAACAGCTCAATCCGTTCCAGGGTGTCGATCTCAGAGTGAAGGTACCGGGCCTTAACCCCCATCTCCAGGAGATAGTCCGTCAGGTCCTCGGACATCTTTTTGGTGAGCGTGGTGACCAACACCCGATTGCCCAGCACCGCCTGTTCCCGTATCTCCTCGATCAGGTCGTCGATCTGGCCTCGGGCAGGACGAACCACCACCTCCGGATCGACCAGGCCGGTGGGACGGACGATCTGTTCCACGATGCGGTTGGAATGTCGGCGCTCAAAGGGTCCGGGCGTGGCGGACATAAAGACCACCTGGCCGGTTTTTTCCAGCCATTCATCGAAGCGCAGTGGCCGGTTATCGAGCGCCGAAGGAAGGCGGAAGCCGTGTTCCACCAGCACATCCTTCCGGCTCCGGTCCCCTTCATACTGGCCGTGAAGCTGAGGGATGGCCACATGGCTTTCGTCGATGATGGTCAGGAAATCGTCCGGGAAATAATCCAACAGTGTGTAAGGGGCCTCCCCCGGCTCTCGTCCGTCTATATGGCGGCTGTAGTTTTCGATTCCCGAGCAGAACCCCACCTCTCGGATCATTTCCAGGTCGTAGTTGGTGCGCATCCGAAGACGCTGTGCCTCCAAGAGCTTGCCCTGCTGCTCCAACTCGGCCAGCCTTCCCTTCAGTTCTATTTCGATGGCCGCCATGGCCTGCTCCATGCGCTGCTCGGAAGCGGAATAGTGGGTGGCCGGATAGATTTCAATCTCTTGCATCTCGCCCAGGAGCTCGCCGGTAACCGGATTGATCCGAACGATCCGTTCCACCTCGTCGCCGAAATATTCCACCCGGGCGATGGTTTCGTCGTAGGCGGGAAACACCTCCAACGTATCCCCCCTAACCCGGAAGCGACCCCGAACCAGGTTGACCTCGTTGCGTTGATACTGGATATCGACTAGGCGGCGTATGGCCTGATGAAGGGGATACTCGACCCCGCAGATCAACCGCAGAACCAGACCGGCGTATTCGTCGGGATGGCCGAGCCCGTAAATACAAGAAACGCTGGCCACTATGACCACATCGTCACGAAAGAGCAGCGACGAGGTGGCGGCATGTCGGAGACGGTCGATCTCGTCGTTGATGCTGGAGTCTTTTTCGATGTAGGTGTCGGTTTGGGGGATGTAGGCCTCAGGCTGGTAGTAGTCGTAGTACGAGACGAAATATTCAACCCGGTTATGGGGAAAGAACTGGCGGAACTCGGAGGCCAGCTGGGCGGCTAGGGCTTTGTTGGGCGCGATCACCAGAGCGGGCCGTTGGGAACGTTCGATGGTCCAGGCGATAGTGGCCGATTTTCCTGAACCGGTGATACCCAACAGGGTTTGGAAGGCGTGACCCTCTTCTATCCCTTTCACCAAAGAGTCGATGGCGTCCGGCTGATCCCCGGCCGGGCTGAAGTCGGAAACAACCGAGAAGTTCGTCACCGGATTGATGATAGATAGGACACAGAACCGACTTGATCGGTAAGTTTCAGGCCTCCAAATCCGCCCTGATCTGTGCCAAGGTGTTGTCCAGGCTTTCGCCTAGGGATCGCCGATTACCGGAGTTGGTGATCACATAGTCGGCCGCTTCCCGCCACTCGGTCGGGCTCGGCTGGGAAGCCAGACGCTTGTCGATGTTCTCTTCCGACATTCCCCGCTCCCTAAGCCTGGTCTTCCGGACGTCCAGGGGGGCATCCACAACAACTTTTATCCAACCTTGCTCGTCAACCAGGTTGGCCGGCACCGGGATTTCCACCGCCGCGGAACGGCCTCCCACCTGTTGAGCCCAGCGGATGATCCTCTCCTTGATGGCGGGATGGGTCAAGGCCTCCAACTCGGCTAGCTGGGCCGGGTCGTCGAAGACGATGTCGCCCAGCAATTTGCGATCGACCACTCCCCGAACGGCCACCTCCGGCCAGCGTTCGGTTACCTGCACCGCCACCGGATTATCACCCGAGAGAACCCAATGCCCCACCTTGTCGGCGTCCAGGACGGCAAAATCACGGTCGGCCAGCATCCAGCCTACGGTTGACTTCCCCGAACCCATGCCGCCGCTGATAACCAACCGGAGTGGTTTCATCTATGCGGGGGTAACTTTCCGGCCTATCTGCGGCCGATCCCTCGTTCTTTGAGTTCTTGGAGGATGGCTTCCAGGGAGGCGTCCACATCGTAGCTGGGCTGCTCTTCCTTCTCGGTAGTTTCCTCCCGTTCAAAGGCGGAAACCGCCGGACGCTTCCGCCGCTGCGGTCGACCACCGGGTTGGCGGGATCGGTAATCGGGAAGGGCTTGTTTGATCGAAAAACTGACCCGACGCCGACCTTCGTCCATTTCGGTCAGCTTTACGTTGACCTTCTGGCCGATGGACAGCTCCAGCTCGGGGGATTCCACCCGGTGCATGGCGATTTCCGATACATGCACCAAACCTTCCACACCGCCTCCGACCGCAACAAACGCCCCGAACGGCACCGTTTTTATAACCTCACCTTCCATGACGTCCCCGACCTGGCTCTGACGGTGGAAAGCCTGCCAAGGGTCGACCATGGTCTGCTTGATCGACAAAGATATCCGCTCCTTTTCACGGTCTATGTCCAGCACCTTGATCGAAACCTTCTGACCAACCTTGACTACCTCCGAGGGATGGTTGACGTGTTGCCAGCTGAGCTCGGAGACGTGAACCAGACCGTCCATACCGCCCAGGTCCACGAAGGCACCGAAGTTGACCACCGAAGAAACCGTTCCCTCCCGGGTTTCCCCCACCTCCAGGTTGTTGAGGAAGGCGTTGCGCTGCTCGGCCTGTGCTTCTTCCAGGTAAGCCCTTCTCGATAGCACCACGTTGTTGCGGTTACGGTCCAGTTCGATGACCTTGGCCTCGATTTCCTCTCCAACTAAGGGGTCGAGATCACGAACCCGACGAAGATCGACCAGGGAGGCCGGTAGGAACCCTCGCAAACCGATGTCAACTATCAACCCCCCCTTGACCACCTCGATAACGACTCCTTGAACGCCTCCGCTCTTTCTCTTGACCGCTTCGATCTGACCCCAGACCCGCTCGTATACGGCCCGTTTCTTGGACAGAATAAGCCGGCCCTCTTCGTCTTCCTTGTCGAGAACCAGCACTTCGATTTCCTCGCCGAGCGACACAATCTGGTCGGGCGTCACGTTCTTGCGGATGGACAACTCTTTAAGGGGCACCACCCCTTCCGACTTGTAGCCGATGTCAACCAGAACCTCGTCCTGCTCCATATTGACAACATGGCCTTTGAGGATGTCGCCCTCTTTGAACTCCAGCACGGTTTCGGCTATCGCCGCGGCAAAGTCCTCCGGTCCCATATCGTCAGGTAGGGAGCTGACACTGCGAGCGGTTATAGCGGGAGGTCCCAAAACCGAGTCATCGTCAGGTTCATCTTCCTCGGGTTGGCCCTCATCAGGAGCCTGTTCGTCAGGAACCGCATCGGTAAGTGGCGGAGACTCTTCCTCGGAACCTTCGGCTTCTATGGGTACTTCGGGGTCGGAGTCCTCCTCTTCCGGGGCATCATCTGTTTCGGTGGATTCGCCCTCTACAGAATCCGTCTCCGCCGAAGCCTCCTCCATCGGGCTTTCCTCCGAGGGGGCATCCGGCACCGGAGTTTCGGCAGCCATTGGTTCCATTACTTCAACCGGCACCGTTTCTTCAGGGATGGTCAACTCTTCTTCAGGGGTGGTCATCTCCGGTTCAACCGGCACCACGGCTTCAGGGGTGGTCACCTCTGGTTCGGCCGGCGCTTCGGTTTCGGTAGGTAGCTCTTCGGATGAAGTAGGGACGGTCTCTTCTACGACCGGTTTGTCGTCTTGGGTTTGGGTGTTTGTTGGTTTCATCGTTCCTTGTTCTTTGTGCAGCTTGGAGGCTTAATGTGTTCGGGTGTACCGACCTGGAGAACCATTTTTCCACCAGGCCGATAATGGCTAATAGGGGAAGTCGGGTCGGTTTTTTGATTACCTCCAGGCAGCGAATAGCTGTCCGCCTTATAGTCAATGGCGGCTAGGCGGTAGATAAGAATACCACCTCTTGGCACCCCAAGGGGCACAGGATCGCAATTTACCCTTTGACGGCGGCCAGGTCGGACCCCACCCCCACATCAACGGTGAGCTCCACGTCCAGGTCCACCACCCCCTCCATCTTCTCGCGGACCAGTCGGATAGTCTCCTCAACCGCCGATTCCCGAACCTCGAATACCAGCTCGTCGTGGATTTGGAGCAGCATCCTGGCCTCATCGGAGGGTAGGAGACGATCCAGCTCGATCATGGCCATTTTGATGATGTCGGCGGCCGACCCTTGGACCGGCGCATTCAAAGCCATTCGCTCGGCCATCTGCCGGGTTCGCCAATTACCGGACAAAAGCTCGGGGAGATAGCGCCGCCGACCGAACAGGGTGGTGGTGTATCCCACCCGCCTGGCCTCCTCCACCACCTGGTTGAGGTAGGTTCTGACCAGCGGAAACTGCTGAAAATAGGTGTCCATATGATGGCGGGCCTCATCTTTTCCGATCTTAAGCCGCTCTGATAACCCATACGCCTCCATCCCGTACAGGAGCCCGAAGTTGATGGCCTTGGCCTTTCGGCGGGTTTCGGTGGTCACCGAGTCGGGCGCTATCCCAAACACCCGGGCGGCGGTAGCGGTGTGAATGTCCTCACCGGCACCAAAAGCTTCTAGAAGGCCTGGATCTTTGGAAAGGTGGGCGAGGATACGAAGTTCGATCTGGGAATAGTCGGCCACCACAAACCGGAACCCTTCTTCCGCGATGAAGGCTCGGCGTATGGTCCGTCCCAGCTCGGAACGCACCGGAATGTTCTGTAGGTTGGGGCGATCCGAAGAAAGCCGTCCGGTCGCCGCCCCGGTTTGGTTGAACCGGGCATGAATCCGCCGGTCGGGTCCGATCAACGGCAGGTAGCCCTGAACATAGGTGCTGCGAAGCTTCTCCACCTCACGGTAACGGAGGATGAGGTCAACCAGGGGATGGGAATCTTTGAGCTTGTTCAGAACGGAGGCGTCGGTGCTCGGAGTCCCGCGGGCGGTCTTCTTGACAACCGGCAGGCCCAGCTCTCCGAAGAGAATCTTCCCCAGCTGTTGGCTGGACTTGATATTGAATCGGACCCCGCCGGTCTGGTCGTAGATACGGGCTTCGTAATCGGCCAGATCGGATCGGAGTTCGGCGTCCATCTCCTGGAGGTATTCCCGATCCACTCCGATCCCGTGCTGCTCCATCCGAGCCAGGACAGTGGTCAGCGGATACTCCATGTCCTTGAGCAGGGCCTGTTGGTTCCTCTCCTTCAGCTGCTTTTCCATGACCTTCTTAAGCCGGCCGATCGCCACAGCCCTTTGCCCGGCCATTTCCAGGTCGGGCCCTTCGCTGAAATCAAACGCCGCCTGTCTTTCGCTCGCTTCGGGCTTTCGGTTCGCCTCCAGGCTGTATTTGAGGAAACGGTATATCAGGTCTTCCAGCTGTTCGGAGCGCCCGGCGGGACCGATGATGTAGCCCGACAGCTCGGCATCAAATGCCAGGCCTTCCAGTCGGTAGCCGAGCCTGTCCAGTTCCTGCACCAGCTCTTTGGATTTGTAGGCCGAGTAGGGGATTTGAGGGTCGGCCAGCCCGGGCCGGAGAGGTTCGAACAAATCGGACGGAACGTAGAAAGCGGTGGTCGGCTCACCTCCGGACCGGTGGGAGGGGAGGATCATCAGCCCGATCAGCCGCTCGGATTCGTGTATCGGCTCCAGTACCTGTCCTTTATCGCTGAGCAGCCGGCCGGCTTCTGTCTTAGAAGAGACCTCCCGAACCTCCACCTCCACCGTGTCCTCCTCGGACGGAGAGCTAAAACCTTCCTGGTCGGCCAGCCTCTTCCATAGGGTGCTGAACTCCAAGCGGTCGAAGACCTCTTTGATCGCAGGCCAATCCGGGTCGTCCCGGCGGATCAGGTCTTCCTCGATCTTCAGATCCAGGTCGTCCACCAACCCCATCAGATCACGGTTAAGCAGAACCCGGTCGCGGTGATCGGTGAGGCTATTCCGCAGCCTTTCGGGAAGCTGTTCCAGATGGTCATAAACCCCCTCGATGGTGTGGTAGCTCGATAGCAGCCGGGTGGCGGTCTTCTCCCCCACCCCCGGCACACCAGGGAGGTTGTCGGAGGTGTCTCCACGCAGGGCGGCATATTCCCGATACTGATCCGGACGAATACCGTATTTGCCCATCACCCAGTCGGGATCGACCATCACCGTGTCGGTAATGCCCCGCCTGGTGTAGATGACCTTGACCTCTGGGGAGACCAGCTGAAAACTGTCGCGGTCGCCGGTAACCACCAGAACCTGCCAACCAAGCCCGGTGATGCTCTTAACCGCGGTGGCGATCACGTCGTCGGCCTCGAAACCGGGTTGCTGGATCTGGGCAATCCCCATCGAATCCAGCACTTCACGGATCAGCGGAAGCTGGCTGCGGAACAGATCGGGTGCCGATTCCCGCTGGGCCTTGTATTCAGGAAAACGTTCCGAACGGAAGGTGGGTTTCGCCACATCCCACGCCACCGCCAACCCGTCCGGATCGTGATCTCCGAGTAGTTTGATCAGCATCGACGTGAACCCGTAAACGGCGTTGGTTACCTGTCCGGAAGTGGTAGAAAGGTCAACAGGAAGAGCGTAGAAGGCCCGGTAGGCGATGCTGTGTCCATCCAGCAGAATCAAAGTGGACATACCAAGAGGGTAGCCGGACACCTCGGTGTCTTATCCTACGGATGATTCTGATCTCGCCGACTTCGGACAAGTCAATGGCATAAGGCTCAAGCGATGACTTTTGAGGTAAATCCTGAGACCAGAGTGGTTAGATTTCTATATGTCTCTCCAATTCGGGAAGAGCGTCTAATAGGGGCACAGCAGACATCCTGCTGAGTTCGCCAGGTTCCATCTTGTATAGCCCGCCACCGTAGACCCGGCCCTCGGCGCGGAGTTCGTCAGCCTCAATTTGGTTAAGAGCCTGGTGTATCTGGTCCGCTTTATCCTCGTCTTCAAGCAGTTCCGCCAATAGGGGTTTGGGGTAAAGGAGTAAATAGACGTTGGTGGCCACCGCTTGAGAACGATTCCACACGAATCTGAAGGGCTTTTTCTCTCCCGAACCTCGACCCATATAAGTGGAAAGGAAGGGCACGGGCAACCGTTTTTCCTGTCGGTACCAGGGTGTTCTTCTACTAGGAATATACCGGCGGTGGAGACTTCTTTCGGTCCCTGAGCGTAAATATTCGTCTAGTTTGGGGAAATGTTCTTGAACTATTGGTCGGGGGAGGTCGCAGTCCAAAAGCACAAGTTGAGGGTCTGTTAAAGGATCGCCGTTGTGTCTCCGTTGACTACGTTAGATTTAAGATAACGTGGACTCGGGAGCACCGGCTTTAGGAATTGATTTGGTATTTGGCGGTCAAGAGCTTCTTTCCGCTTCATTATAAAAAAAGAGTTGGCCCCGGTCACCAAGCCTCTACGGATGTGGAACAGATCGCCGATTGCGACTGACTTACTTGGGCGTTTGATTGAAGCAGTTGATCGGGTGAAGGTCCATTTGTGGTGGCGGCTCAAATCCTTAATTATTACCACTTCGCTGCGATCAGGCTTAAGTAAGGAACCTCCGAATGTGAAAAGCGTCTCCGCATGCCTGCCAGGTGGTGAATTACGAAACACCACCACAGAGGAGGAAACCAGGGCGTCTTCGAACTGGGTATTTTCGGGATCGAATCGATGTAGGCGAATCATCTCAACCTGGCCAGAGAGATACTCCCGTAAGGCTGAGCCATAGTTGACGTCCATAAACTCTGTTGGGAGGAGCCAGGCCGCCACTGCTTGATCTGCCATAGCAGCGTGAGCTATAGCCATAAAATATACGTATAGACCAGATAAACCCCCCACGACCAGGCCTGCAGTTGCAACAGCCTCTCTCTGCAGGCGAGTTTTGATGCCAAGATCCAAGTGATGGTGGCGGACATAGGATGGGTTGGCCAAAACGAGATTTGCGCCGGACACCTTGCTGTAGTGTTTTGTGAAATCTCCTGCGATTACCTCCAACCCCATTTCTCCCCAGAGTCGTTGCGACAACTCGGAAAAGCGGTCGTCTGTTTCGAATCCGACCGCCTCGGCAATGCGGTTTTGATCAACTGTTTGCAGGAGAGCCGAGAAAAAAGATCCCGATCCCACCGCCGGCTCTAGTAGGCGTATTTGTTCCGCTTCATCCAAAAGCCCGACACAGTAGGTAGCGATATCTTTAGCCAGCCGATTCGGTGTGGCGAACTGCCCCATACGATTGCGTTCAGCCGGAGATCGCATGCCGTCTAGCCTTATCTGGAACTCCAGGCGCAGGATTTCCTTTTCATATACCAGCGCATCCCAGTCTTGCTTGGTCACAAACCGGCCTTTATCAAATCTTCTATACGGTGTTCCCATATCCAGTCGATACCCTCGGATGCGTTATAACCCAGGTATCTTTCGTTGAAATAACCGCCCAGCAGTAAGACATATCTTAAATCAAGGCCGTAGGGGTGCTGAAAGGATTGGGGATGCTTGCCCGAGTTACATCTAGCCAGGGGGGTTCGTTTCCTGCCGGGGAGCCAACCGGACACTCTTCCGCACCCTCCTGGTACCGGGAATGGGACTCGAACCCATACGCCCTCGCGGGCACCGGATTTTGAATCCGGCGCGTCTACCAATTCCGCCATCCCGGCTTCTGGGGTATCAGATATTAACCTTCTTGAAGTCGATGAGGACGGGCTTCCCGGTCTTTTGTCGGCTGCTGTTCACCCGCCTTGCGGCATATGAGGGCGGACCTACCGATTTTTGGGGTCATGGATCAAAGCCGGATACGCAACGTGGCGATCATCGCCCATATAGATCATGGCAAGTCCACCCTGGCCGACCGGTTCCTGGAGATTTGCGGGGCGGTGGAGGCCCGTTCGATGCGCGCCCAGTACCTGGACACCATGGATCTGGAACGGGAACGTGGCATCACCATCAAGCTCCAGAGCGTCCGGTTGCGATATGGGCCTTGGACGATCAACCTGATCGACACTCCCGGCCATGTCGACTTCGGCTACGAGGTGTCCCGATCGCTGGCGGCCTGTGAGGGCGTGATTCTGCTGGTGGATGCCGCCCAAGGTATCGAGGCCCAAACCCTGGCCAACTGCACCATGGCCCTGGAGAACGACCTCACTATCGTCCCGGTCCTGAACAAGGTGGATCTTCCGGCCGCCGATCCCGACCGAGTTGCCGAAGAGATAGAACAGGTGTTGGGAATAGCCGCCGAGGACGTCCTGGCCGTCTCCGCCAAGACCGGACAGGGGGTGGCAGAACTGCTCGAAACGGTGGTCGAACAGATCCCCCCTCCCGAGACCGACCCCGATGCCGAGCTGCAGGGCCTGATCTTCGACTCCCATTTCGACAGCTACCGGGGGGTGATCAGCTCCATCCGGGTGATGCAGGGAACCCTGCGATCCGGCTCGAAGGTGCGTTTCATGCAGACCGGTGCCGCCTACAACGTCCAGGAGATCGGGGTACGGCTTCCGTCGCCCACCCCGGTTGACCGGCTCGGCCCCGGCGAGGTGGGCTACCTGATTTCGGGTGTCAAAAACACCTCCGAAGCCCGCCCAGGCGAAACCGTCACCGATGCCCTCCGCCCCGCCGAGGAGCCCCTACCCGGCTATAGAGAACCCAAGGCTATGGTGTTCTGCGGTCTGTATCCCATCGACGGGGATAACTATCCCGAGCTGAGGGACGCCCTGGAGAGGCTCCGGCTCAACGATTCCAGCTTCAGTTACGAGCCGGAAACCTCCACCGCCCTCGGCTTCGGATACCGATGCGGTTTTCTGGGTTTGCTGCACCTGGAGATCATCATCCAACGGTTGGAGCGGGAGTTCGACCTGGAGCTGATCGCCACCAAACCTTCGGTGGAGTATCGGGTGCGTACCACTGCCGGAGAGGAGCTGGCGGTGGACAGTCCGGCCAAGATGCCTCCGGCCGCCCAGGTAGCGGCCATCTCCGAACCGATCCTGATCGCCGGCATCATCAGCCCGGCCCGTTACACCGGTCGCCTGATGGATCTGTGTCAAGGCCATCGGGGAAAACTGAAGGGAATGGAGTATCTGTCGCCCGAACGGGTGGAGTTGCGCTACTACCTGCCGCTGGCCGAGGTGGTAACCGACTTCTACGACCTGCTCAAAAGCCGCACCCAGGGATACGCCAGCTTCGACTACGACCCGGGACACTACGAGGAGTCGGATCTGGTGAAGGTGGACATCCTCTTGCATCACGATCCGGTGGATGCGTTCAGCGCCATCGTCCATCGGGACTCCGCCTACACCTACGGCCGCAGCATGACCGGAAAGCTGATGGAGCTCATCCCCCGCCAGCAGTTCGATGTTCCCATTCAGGCGGCTATCGGAGGCCGGATCATCGCCCGTGAGACGGTCAAGGCCTATCGCAAGGATGTGACCGCCAAGCTGTACGGGGGTGACGTTACCCGCAAGCGGAAGCTGCTGGAAAAACAGAAGGCCGGGAAACGCCGCATGAAGTCGATCGGTCGGGTGGAGATACCCCCAGAGGCGTTCGCATCGGTAATGCGGATGCGAGGCTCCGGCACCTGACCACGATTTAAACGCTCTCGTTAACGCTTCTGTTGAAGGCCGACTCCACAACCTTCAGGTTCGTCTAGAGAGTTATGTCACTTCCCGCCCGGACAGAACCGCGACCAGCTCCCTGACCGCACCGGCTATTTCGGCGATCGGGTCGGGAGACTCCAGAGCCCGTCGGACCAGCGCCGAACCCACGATTACCCCGTCCACGTCGGCGGCGAGCGTGGCGGCCTGGTCGGGAGTGCTGATCCCCACCCCCATCACCAACGGCACCGAGGTTACCGCCCTGATCCGGGTGGCCAGGGTGCGAGGATGATCGGATTGAGAGGCCCGTTCGCCGGTAACGCCCAGTTCGGCCACCCCGTAGATGAAAACCGGATCATGGGAGGCGATCCGAGCCAACCGTTGGTCGTCGGTGGTGGGGGCGGCGAACAGAACCAGCCCGATACCCGCCCGGTCGCAGGCTTCCGCTACCGGCCTCGATTCTTCCAGAGGAAGGTCGGCAATAATCAGGCCGGACGCCCCCGCTTCCGCCGCTCGGCCCGCAAACCGGTCGGCACCCAGCCGGAACATCGGATTGGCGTAGGACATGGCCAGGGCAGGCCTACCGGTTGCCGACACCACCTCCCCCAGGATTTTGAAAGAACCTTCCAAGGTCATGCCCTGCGATAGGGCGCGGGCACTGGCCAACTGGATGGTGGGGCCGTCCATCAGAGGGTCGCTGTAGGGGAAGCCCACCTCGAAGGCGTCGGCACCTGCTTCGGCCATCGCCTCGAAACACTCCACCGTCTGTAAAGGGTCGGGCAGACCGGCGGTCATAAACGGCAGAAAAGCGGTCCTACCCTCCGTCCGCACCTGGCCGAACAGACTGTCTAACGCCGGGAGGCCCATGGTTTTAAACCCGATCCCATCGGGCGGTGATCATGTCCATGTCCTTGTCGCCCCGTCCGGAGAGGTTGATCAGAACCGTCTTATCCCTGAGCAGATCGGCCTCTTTCGCCACCCAGGCCACGGCGTGGGCCGACTCCAGGGCCGGTATAACCCCCTCCGTTCGGGAAAGCAGATCCACTCCTTCCAGAGCCTCATCGTCGGTGATGGAAACATACCTGGCCAGTCCGGTGTCGGCGAAGTAGGCGTGTTCGGGACCCACCCCCGGATAATCGAGACCGGCCGAAATGGAATGGGCTTCCAGCACCTGACCTTCGGCGTCCTGGAGCATATAGGTACGGGCACCGTGCAGAATCCCCGGCGATCCCGCCCCTATGGAAGCCCCGTGACGACCGGTTTCGATGCCGTGACCGGCCGCTTCCACCCCTACCAGCTCAACGCCCTCCCGTCCGGCGAAGGGGTAGAACATGCCGATGGCATTGGAGCCGCCGCCCACGCAGGCCACTACCACGTCCACCGGTTCGCCCTGAAGCTGGCGGACGCTCTCTTCGCCGATCACCTTCTGGAACTCCCTGACCATCCAGGGAAACGGATGCGGACCCACCACCGAACCGATTATGTAGTGGGTGGTCTCAACAGTGCGTACCCAGTCGCGCATCGCCTCGTTAACCGCATCTTTGAGGGTGGCCGCCCCGGAGGTGACCGGCACCACCTCTGCACCCAGCATCTTCATACGGGAAACGTTTAAGGCTTGGCGTTCAATGTCCTTTTCGCCCATATAGACCACGCATTCCAGCCCGGTGTAGGCGGCGGCGGTGGCGGTGGCCACCCCGTGCTGACCGGCCCCGGTCTCGGCGATCAGTCGGGTCTTGTCGGTTCGTTTGGCCAGCAGGGCCTGACCGATGGCGTTGTTGATCTTATGGGCACCGGTATGGGCCAGGTCCTCCCGTTTCAACAACACCCTGGTCCCGATCTCCTCCGAAAGATGGTCGGCGGCGTGAAGCGGGGTGGGCCTGCCGGTGTATTTCTCCAAAAGCTCATGGAAACGACCTACAAAACCACTGTCCCCCCAGGCCTCTGCGAAGTCGTCGGCCAGCTGCCATAGGGCGGGCATCAGGGTTTCGGGAGCGAACATGCCTCCATACTCGCCGAACCGTCCCTGCTGGTCGGGCCGTTCCAGACGAGAACCGGTCCGGCCTGAGGCGGGTGGGTTCATTGCCGACCTTCCTTGGCGTTGCGCACGAACTCCATGATAAGAGCCGGATCCTTGACTCCTGGCGAAGATTCCAGTCCGGAGGAGGCGTCTACCCCCCAGGGACGATAGCGCCCGACCGCTTCGGCCACGTTGGATGGGTTAAGCCCCCCGGCCAGCACATATCGGGTGCCCGGCTCGGGGAGCCAGGAGGCGGGAAGGGTCTTGCCGGTACCGCCGAGACGGTCCGGTGTATAGGAATCAAGCAGCGGAATCTGACCCTCCGGTAGAAGGTAAAGGTTGACCGGACCTTGTAACCGAATCGGGCGCAGCACCAACGCCCCCGAATCTGCGGCGGCCCGGGCGGCCTGGTCGGAATGCTCTCCATAGGGTTGAACTCCTGAGGCACCGATCCGCTCCATCAGATCAAGGATCTGTTCGGGCCCCAGATCGGAGGTGAGTATCACGGTCGGGAGGTCGGTCTTCTCGGACAATCGGACCGCTTCTTGGACTCCCAGACACCGGGGTGAACCTTCGATCAGTACCATACCCACCGCGTCGGCACCCGCCTCGGCCGCAGCCTCCAAGTCGGCCGTAGATCGCATCCCGCACACCTTGACCCAGGTCATTTCGCTTCCCGCAGACCTTGAACAGCCGCTTCCGGATCATCTGCTCTGGATAGATACTCGCCCACCAACACTGCATCGTATCCCGCCGATCGCAACCGGGCGGCATCGGAAGGTCCGTTTATCCCGCTTTCCGCGATGCGCACCCTCACACCCTCCAGCAGGGGGGCGATTCGTTCGGAAGTGGCCAGATCCACCTCGAAGGTGCGCAGGTTGCGGTTGTTGACCCCCACGATGTCGGCACCCGCTTCGATGGCTCGACGGGCTTCCGACTCGTCATGCACCTCGACCAGGGCGGCCAGACCGGCCTCGGAAGCGGTTCCGATCAGTTCTTCGAGCAGGGAGGCCTCCAGTATCGCCACGATCAGCAACACCGCATCCGCTCCTATCACCCGGGCCTCCCAAACCTGGGCGGGATGCAGGGTGAAGTCTTTACGCAGGATGGGAAGGGCGGTCTCCTGACGGGCCAGCCGAAGGTCGTGACTGCTCCCGAGAAAATGGTCCGGTTCGGTCAGCACCGACAGGGCCGAAGCCCCGGCCGTCTCAAAGGCCCGGGCCCGATCTCTAGGATCCATATCGGCATTGATTATCCCCTTGGAAGGGGAAGCCCGTTTGAACTCGGCGATGACCGAACAGCCCGGCGATCCCAGCGCGGCGGCGAAGTCTCTGGCGGGAGGCCGGGAGTCGGCCATCCGGCGAAGCTCGTCCTGTCGTCCGATTACGTCCGGTAAGCGACGGCGCACCGAGGTCAGAACCTTGCCCAGCATGGTGTAGAAGGCTAATCCTCAGGCCAGGCCTAGGAGGTGCCCATCCCCATCGGTAGCTCGTGCACCTCGGCCTCGGCCTGATCGCCCTCCCAGGATACGGTGACCAGCGTCCCTGGCTCGACTTCCCTACGAATCAGTGAAAGAGCGATCTGAGCACCCCAAGACGGACTTTCCGCCACCGTGGTCAAAGTTCCGACCACCTTGCCTTCATGGTTAACCGACCCCCCGACAGGAGGCTTAACCTTCCCGATGAACCTCAATCCGCGCAGATGGCGGTTGACCCGGCCGCGGGTGTCGATTCGGGCTACCAGTTCCTGACCCAGATAGCATCCTTTGCTAAACGAGACCGCCTCGGGAACCAAACCGGTCTCTTGGGGGATGGTCTTTTCGTTTACGTCTACCTCCATCAGAGGCTCTCCGCATTCGACCCGCAAGATATCCACCGTCCCGCTTCGGATCGGAAAAACACCCCGGGCCTCCAACTCCGAAGCAGTAACCCCGGCCACCAGCCGCCGCCGGATAGGAGACCGTCTTAACTCGCCTACCAGCAGACCGTCGGAGTCGGACCAGCCGCTATCAATATCGGGAAGCCCGCCGCCCGGCCCCCAAACGTCGAAGACCGGACGCGGATCGGGCACCAACTCCACCTTCACCCGCAGCATCCAACGGGAAAGCGACCGCATGACCTGGTCACGGAGAACGCCGTCGGTGACGATCCCCACCCGGTCGGTGCCCCTAAGCACCCAGATCAAGGAGTTCAGTTTGCCCCGCGGCTCCAGCAGAAACGACCGGGCCGACTCCCCCGGGTTTAGCCCCACAATTTCTTGGCTGAGGATGCCCTGCAGAAAGCCGACCGAATCCTCCCCGACTGCCCAGAAAAGCCCTAACCCGCCCTCCAGCGCGCCCGCGTCGGTCATGACCCGCCGGTATTCCTCCCCGAATTCATCGATAGAACTACTCAAATCTGATCGGCCCCTACTACCGCCGCCAGCGCCGCCGCCGCCTTGTCCTCGGTCTCCTGAAACTCGGCCGCCGGATCGGAATCGGCCACCAGACCGGCCCCGGCCTGCACCCAGGCGGTACCGTCTGCCACCACCACCGTTCGCAGGCAGATGGCCGTGTCCACGTTGCCGCTGAAGTCGACGTAGCCGGCCGCCCCGGCGTAAGGCCCTCGTGCGACCGGTTCGATCTCGTCAATGATCTCCATCGCCCTTACCTTGGGAGCTCCCGACACCGTCCCATGAGGGAAAACCGCCCGGATCACATCCACCGGCCCCAAGCCTTCCCGAAGCCGTCCCGACACCCCCGAAACCATATGCATCACATGCGAATAACGTTCCACCACCATCAGGTCGTCAACCGACACCGTTCCGAAGTCGCACACCCGGCCCAGGTCGTTGCGGGCCAGATCGATCAGCATCACATGCTCGGCCCGTTCCTTCGGGTCGGCCAGCATCTCCTCTTCCAGGGCCAGGTCCTCGGCCTCGGACTCCCCCCGCCTGCGAGTACCGGCAATAGGCCGGGAGAACACCGTGTTGTCCCGCACCCTGGTCATCAGCTCGGGAGACGAACCCACCACCGTGACCTCGGGGTTGTGCAGATAGAAGAGAAACGGCGAAGGGTTGATCAGGCGGAGCGCCCGATAGAGGCCGAAGGGGTTGCCTTTGAACGGAGTGCCCATCCGGCGGCTGAGCACCACCTGATAGGCGTCACCCTCTCGGATGTAGTCCTTGACCTTTAGAACCGCCTGCTCGAACTCCGCCCGGCTCATGCTGGAGGTGAGAGGCAGGTCGGGACGGGCGGAGCGGTACGGCTTCACCGACGGTTGATAACGCAGAGGGGTGCCGATCTGTCCGGCAGCACGTTCCAGTCGGGCAACCGCGTGGGAGTAGGCGGCCTCGAGATCGTCTTCCAGCGAGGGGATAACGTTGCGGATCAGGTGCAAGGTTTGGCCAGGATGGTCCAGGGCGGCCAGGCTACCGACGAACTGCCACATCATCTCGGGCAGCCCCCGGTCATCGGGGGGACGGTCAGGAAGGTGCTCTATATATCGGACCGCATCATACGACAGGTAGCCGACCGCGCCGGAGTGGAGCGGAGGCAGCCCTTCCATAGGCTCGGTTGCGTAACGGGCCAGCAGCTTTTCGAGGACGGTAAGCGGGTCCCCCTCCGGTACCCGCACTCCAGGATGGTCGATCCAACTTTTTCCGTCCTGGCCGGTAAGGGTAAAGATGGGGTCCCATCCCAGGAACGACCAGCGCGCCCATCTTTCCCCGCCCTCCAACGATTCGAGCAGAAAACCGGGCGATTCCCCGACCAGTTTGTCGAAGACGCTCACCGGGGTTTCCCTATCAGACAACAGTGTCAGACGGATGGGGATAACCGATGAACGTTCGGCCAGACGGCGAAACTCGGCCAGGCTAGGGGTTATCTTCATGGCGTTCAAGGTTACCGATCCCTCATCCGTTTCCTGGGATCGGTAAGGGAAGGCCTGCCTCAGCCCAATACCACCACGGGCGTACCGACCGGTGCCCAGTAGAACAAGAACTCGGCCTTATCGTCTCTCTGCCTGATACAGCCGGCGGATAAGGCCTGCCCGAGTTGCTCTTCGGTCTGAACCGGACCTCGCCATCCGGTGGGGATAGAGTGGAAACCGATCCGCAATCCTTGATTATTTCCGTAAGCGAACCTGACCATGTGTTTCATCTGGCCACCGGAGAACCCGTAGGCCACCTCCGATTTGGAGTAAACCTGGTATCTACCGGCCGAAGGGTTGTTGTCGGCACCGCTGACCGGATAGAAATCGGTTATGTGGCCATCCGTCTCCACCAGCCAAACCTCCATGCGTTCGCCCCGCCGGTCGAAAATGATGTGCTTCTCCCCTTCCAAACCCACGTCCGGTACCGGCAATCCGGCAGACCAGAGCAGCTGCCCGTCATGCAGACGGATGGTCGCCCCTCCATCCTCGGGCAACCGCAGCTCGGCACCGTCATAACCGGCCGTGTCGGATCGCCACAGCACCCTCC
>VXMP01000028.1 GCA_009841075.1 Acidimicrobiia bacterium
AAACCCAAACCTTCGTCCCCGGGGTTCTGCCGGGGCTTGGCTCCCCCCCCCCCCTCCGCGCCGGCGGGGGGGGGGGGGGGGGCCCGGCGTAGCCGGGCGAGGTGGGTCGATTTTCGCGTTCTCGTGAGAGTTTTCCCTGTTTATAGGGCGTTTGCTGTGAACCTTAGGCTCCGTAGGTCATGCCGTGTGTTTCCGGCTTCGGGGTTCGATCCAGGAGTGAGGCCATGGCTTGTTCGACTGTTTCTCCCTCATAGATGATCCTTCCTACCGCCTCGGTGATGGGCATCTCCACCTCATAGCGGGCGGCCAGATCAAGTACGGCTCGGGTGGTTTTGACCCCTTCGGCCACCGAGGTCATGTTCGCCATGATTTGGTTGATCCCCTGGCCTTCACCCAGTCGGCGGCCCACCTGGTGGTTGCGGCTTAGCGGGCCGGCGCAGGTTGCCATCAGGTCACCCACCCCGGCCAACCCTCCGAAGGTGAGAATTTCCCCGCCGAGGGCCACCCCCAGTCGGGTCATCTCCGCCAGGCCTCGGGTGATGAGAGCCGCAACCGTGTTCATCCCGAAGCCGAGGCCCATAGCGGCACCGGCGGCGATGGCGATAACGTTTTTGACCGAACCCGCCACCTCGACCCCCACCACATCGGTGCCGGCGTATACCCGAAAGAGCGGGGTGCTAAGCAAGGACTGCACCCGGCGGGCGGCCTCGGGATCGGGTAGAGCCACCACGGTGGCGGCCGGATGCCCCTTCATGATCTCCGCCGACAGGTTAGGCCCCGATAATGCTCCGATCCGCTCCGGGTTGTGCCCTTCCAGTACCTCGGCTATGACCTGCGACATCCGCAATCCGCCGGCCACCTCGATGCCTTTGGCCAGGCTTATCACCGGCGTAGACGAAGGAATAAACCGCCGGGCGCTTTCCATGACGGATCGGTGGCAATGGGAGGGAACCCCCACCAGGATCGCCCCCGCACCATCGAGGGCCTCTCCGATGTCCGAGGTGGACTTCAGCTTTTCCGGCAGACCCACCCCTGGCAGGTAGGCGGGGTTTTCATGGTCGGAATTGATCCGGTCTGCCAACTCAGGCCGCCGAGCCCAAAGGATCGCAGAAGTGTTGGAGGCGGCCAGGGAGGCTACGGTGGTGCCCCAGGCACCTGCTCCTAAAACCGCCAGCTGTTCCACGCTCCGGAATCGTAGTGGGCCAGGTGAGCGATCCAGGCTTAGTACCCTTCCCCAACATGGTCCGGATCGGTTTGCTCGGTTATCCCAACGTAGGCAAGACCACCTTGTTCAACGCCTTGACCGGCTTGGAGGCCTTCACCGCACCCCACCCCTACAGCACGACCGAACCCAGGATCGGGACCGTCCAGGTGGACGACCCGCTTCTGGACCAGGTGGCCGCCCTGGAAGGTTCACGCCGGGTCACCCACGCCGCCCTGGAACTACTGGACCTGCCCGCCGTTCGTAGCGGGTCTGTCCGAGGGTTGGGCACGGGCCATGAGCTCGATCTGATGCTGGTGGTGCTGCGGTCGCATCAATCCGGCCGGGTACCTTCGGAGCACGGAACCGATCCCGCCTCCCAGGCAGAGGATCTGCTGGTGGAGATGGCCCTGTCGGATTTCGAGATGTTCGAGCGCCGTCAACCCCGTCTGTTGAAAGAAGCGGCGGCCGACCCCGCGCTTCGCCCGACCGCTGATGCCATAACCAAAGCTGGCGACTACCTGGCCAAAGGGATCCCGCTTCGTCAGGTGGGGTGGTCGGACCAGGAGTTGCGGGCCTTCCGTGACATGGCACCGTTGAGCCTGCTGTCCTGCGTGTGGGCGATCAACATGGCCGAGGATGACTACGAAAACACCGATGGAATCCAAGGTCTTAGGCAAGTGTTACCGGATACCGACCCGGTGCTGGCCGCTTCGGCCTTACTTGAGGAGGAGGCGGCCCGGCTGGAGCCGTCCGAGCGGCTCGAGATATACCAGGGGTTTGGGATGGGGGAGGGGGTGGCATCCCAGGTCGTCCGAGCGGTCTATGAAGCCTTGCAGTTGATCACCTTCTACACAGTCAGCCGCAGGGAGTCGCGGGCTTGGACGATTTCTCGGGGGACACCCGCTCGCCGAGCCGCCGGACGGGTCCATTCCGATCTGGAAAGAGGCTTTATCCGGGCCGAGATCGCCTCAATAGAGGATGTGATCCGCCTAGAGGGATGGGATAACGCCCGGGCTGGCGGGATAACCCGGGTGGAAGGGAAGGACTATCAGGTGGCCGACGGCGATGTGGTGCTGGTCAGGTTTTCGGTATGAGCTCTCCCTTCCGCCGCCCGATCCCGCTGCTGTTGTTGCTGCTCCGTGGATTCGGCATGGGCACCGCCGACCTTATCCCCGGCGTTTCCGGAGGTACGGTGGCGCTGGTGACCGGGATCTATCCGACTCTGGTAGGAGTCATAGGAGACGCCACCCGAGTGGTAACCAAGGTACTCAAGGCGGATCTCAAGGGTGCGGGCCGATCCCTCCGGCGGATCGACTGGTGGTTTCTTATCCCGCTTTTGGCCGGGGCCGGTGTGGCAATAGTTGCTTTGGCGCGTGTGATCGAATACCTGCTCCGGGAGCAACCGGTGCGAACTGCGGCGGTCTTTTGCGGTCTCATCGCCGGATCGCTCTGGGTGGCCTGGAAGATCATCCGCTCTCCCCGATTCGGCCATTTCCTGGTAGCTCTCATCGTGGGGGGAACGGCCTTTTATCTGTTCGGCTTACGTTCCGCCGAAGCATTGGATCCGGCATGGTTTGTTTATCTGATCGCGGGTGCGTTGGCTATCTGCGCGTTCATCCTCCCCGGTGTGAGCGGGGCTTTTATCCTGCTGGTAATAGGTATGTATCAGCCGGTGTTGGCCGCCCTCAACGACCCCCGCCCGGCCTATCTGGCGACCTTTGCGATGGGGGCGGCGGTCGGACTAGGTCTCTTCTCCCGCCTGCTGCAATGGCTGCTCGACCGCTATCACGACCTGGTGGTAGCGGTGATGATCGGCCTTATGCTCGGCTCCTTCCGCATCCTCTGGCCGTGGCCCAACGGACTGGGCGACGAAAGCGGTACCGGTGCCACCACCCTCGGTGCTCCCGGGCCGGATGTCCTGGTACCGGTCATCTTGGCAATTCTGGCGGCCCTGGTCGTGTTGGGGATCTCGGTTAGGGTTCGGCGGGTTTAGGGGGTGGCGATCCGTTCGTAAACCTCCGGCCGGCGGTCACGATAGAAGGCCCAGTGATGGCGGACCTCTTCGATCAGGTCCAGGTCAAGGTCGCGGATCACCACGTCGTCGGAGATGTCGGAGCCGGTCCCTCCGATAACCTCGCCACGAGGGGAAGCGAAATAGGAGCTCCCGTAGTAGTCGGTGTCTTCCAGGTTCTCGCTTCCGACCCGGTTGATCGCCCCCACGAAGTACTCGTTGGCGACCGCCGCCGCCGGTTGCTCCAGCTCCCACAGATACTTGGAATGGCCGCGAGTGGTAGCCGAGGGGTTGAACACGATTTTGGCACCGGCCAGACCCAGCTCCCGCCAACCCTCGGGGAAGTGGCGGTCGTAGCAGATGTAGACGCCGACCCGTCCCACCGCCGTGTCGAACACCGGATAGCCGAGGTTGCCGGGCCGGAAGTAGAACTTCTCCCAGAAACCCGCCACCTGCGGAATATGGGTTTTACGGTATTTGCCGAGGAAGGTTCCGTCCGAGTCGATCACCGCGGCGGTGTTGTAGTAGTGGCCGGTGTCTTCGACCTCGAAGATGGGCACGACCAGAACCATTCCGGTTTCCTTGGCCAGCTCGATCATCTTGGAGATGGTCGGTCCATCGGGGATGGGCTCGGCGGTATCGAAGTGTTCGTTGCGCTGTTCCGTGCAGAAGTAGGGGCCGCTGAAGATCTCTTGGAAGCAGAGGATTTGCGCCCCTTGGGCGGCGGCTTGGCGGGCGTATTCGATGTTTTTGACGATCATCGATTCCTTATCGCCGGTCCATTCGCTCTGGACCAGAGCCGCTCTGACCACGTTCGGCATTTGGGTTTACCTCCTCGATTTTTCCTGTAGTGGGAACTTAAGTTTACAAACTGTAAAATGGCAAGACCAAACAGAGGAGCCGGGAATGCCGAGACGTATAACGGTCGGAGCGGGTCAGATGGGCCCGATAGCTCGCGACGAGACCAAGGGCGAGGTGGTCGATCGACTGATGAACCTGCTTTTGCAGGCCAAGGATCAGGGGGTTGAACTGCTGGTTTATCCGGAACTGGCTATGACCACCTTCTTCCCGAGATGGTTTGTGGAGGACCCGGCCGAGTTCGACCACTACTACCACCGGGAAATGCCCGACCAGGACACCAAGGTGCTCTTTGACGAGGCTAAGCAGCTGGGGATCGGCTTTGCACTGGGCTATGCCGAGCTTTACACCGACGACGAGGGGATAGAGCATCGCTACAACACCTATATCCTGGTGGAACGGGACGGTTCGGTGGTTTCCAAGTTCCGCAAGATCCACATCCCCGGCCACGCCGACTATGAGCCCTGGCGTCAATTTCAGCACGCCGAACGCCATTATTTCGAGCCCGGCCCGGACGGGTTCGGGACTTGGCAGGCCTTTGACGGGGTGGTGGGGATGGCGATCTGCAACGACCGCCGCTGGCCGGAAACCTATCGGGTACTGGGATTGCAGGGGGCGGAGGTTATCCTGATCGGCTACAACACCCCTCTCTATTACTCGCCCGATCCCACCCAGAATGCCCTGTCGGGTTTTCATAATCACCTGGTGATGCAGGCCGGTGCCTATCAGAACGGGGCGTATGTAGTGGGCGTGGCGAAAGGCGGGTTCGAGGAGGGGGTGGAAAGCCTTTCTCAGAGCGTGATCATCGCCCCTTCCGGCCAGATCATCGCCCAGGCCATCACCTTGGAAGACGAGCTGATCTCGGCCAACATCGACCTTGACTTCTGCGAGACCTACAAGGGCACCCTGTTCAACTTCGACTACTACCGCATGCCGGAGCACTACGGTCTGGTGACCTCCCAACGCGGAGCGGTGCCTCCTCCGATGGGTAGCTAGTGGAAATCCGGCCGGCCCTTAATCAGAACCGGAGAGCCGAGAAGGTGGGCGAACCCGCTTTTCAATTGGAAGGAAAATGGAAATCCCTATGGAAATAGGTTCGCTTCCCTGCATAGAGACCCGTTTAGCTAATCAGTGCTAGGAAAATCCGTCCTTCTCGACATCATCCGGCTTGATAACCGCCAAGCCGTAACTCAGCGATAGGTTAAAGATACTATAACTATGCCAACGACTATCTGCCATTTCAAACATTTTTTTCGCGTTCTAAGTCGGCAGGGCCGGATAACCCGCCCGACCTTTCGAACCGGAAGGTAGAGGACATGTTCTTAACCGGCCTCGGCTGTACCGTCTGCCAGGGCGAATACCGGCCTGAACCGTCCCGATATGTGTGCGATCGCTGCGGCGAGGTGGGCACCCTGGACGCTCGATACGACTACCCGGCCATCTCACGGGTGGTTGACCCGGACACGCTGGCGACCAACCCGGACAACTCGATGTGGCGGTATCTACCGTTGATCCCCGTTGAGGAAGGAACCCGGGTGTCAAGCCTGGTAGTGGGAGGAACCCCCCTGATCCGATCCGACCGTCTGGCCTCCGACTTCGGAGTCCGAGAGCTCTGGGTCAAGGACGAAGGGCGTCAACCCACCGCTTCCCTCAAGGATCGGGCTTCGGCGGTGGCGTTGGCCCGGGCGGCTATGGAAAAGGCCCCGGTGATTACCACCGCTTCCACCGGTAACGCGGCAGCGGCGTTGGCCGGACTGGCCTCCGGAACCGGTCAGTCGGCGGTCATCTTCGTCCCCGAATCCGCACCCGAGGCCAAGGTAGCCCAGCTGCTTGCCTACGGGGCCACCGTCTGTCTGGTAGAAGGCAACTACGACAGCGCGGTACGGCTCTGCCAGGAGGCAGTGGCCCGCTTCGGCTGGTATAACCGCAACACCGGGATCAACCCCTATGTGGGGGAGGGGAAGAAGACGGTTGCCTTGGAGATCCTGGAACAGCTGGGCTGGTCGGCACCGGACGCGATTTTTGTCAGCGTGGGTGACGGGTCGATCATCGGCGGAGTTCACAAGGGACTCAAGGATGCGTTGACCCTGGGTTGGATCGACCGCATGCCGCGTATCTTCGGGGTGCAGTCATCCGGCAGCGCCTTTCTGGCCCAAGCCTGGTCCGACCAGGAAGATGTGGTCACCAAAAAGTCGATTGCCGCTCAAACCCGGGCCGACTCTATCAGTGCCGACCTGCCCCGTGACCGGGTTAAGGCCATGGCTGCGGTGACCGAAACCGGCGGGGAATGGATAGTGGTCACCGACGACCGAATCTTGGAAATGATCCCCTATGTGTCCGCCCGCACCGGGGTCTTCCCCGAACCGGCTGCGGCTGCGGCGTTTGCCGGGCTCGCAAAAGCAGCCGCCGGCTTCTCCGGGATGGATGGGCTGGGCCGGGTGGTAGTGATCTCCACCGGATCCGGCCTCAAGGACATCAAAAGCGTTATGGCCGGCCTGGATCGGTCGGGAGCCGAGGCACTGCATATCAAACCCGGCCCGACCGCCCTGGACGGATTGGAGTTGTCAAAATGAACACCGCAAAACCTAGTGAGGTATCCCGATGATCGATCTGACCGTATATCAACAAACCCTGGAGACGGCGGCGGCCCACACCCGGAATCGTTCGGTGCGGATACCGACCATCGCCCAGATGCGGGACCCGGGACTGGTGCCGCCCCAGGTCAAAACCGATCTGGGCGAAATCGGGCTGTGGGATCTTCACCCGCTCAACCTGTTCAGGATCACCTGGCACAACCAACCCGTCCCGCAGGGCGGCGGGTTCGGCCCGGTCAACTATGTGGAATGGCCGTCCGAGCTGACCGGTGTGGACGCCCGGATTATTTCCCTGATCGGCAAGTGGTTCCCCACCGGTGCCCATAAGGTAGGGGCCGCCTTCGGATGCCTGGTACCCCGTCTGGTAACCGGACAGTTCAACCCGGCCACCCAGAAAGCGGTTTGGCCGTCCACCGGCAACTACTGCCGGGGAGGGGCATACGATTCTAACCTGCTGGGATGCGAGTCGGTCGCCATCCTGCCGGAGGGGATGAGCCGGGAGCGGTTTGACTGGCTGAGGACGGTGGCAGGAGAGATCATCAAAACCCCCGGGTCGGAATCCAACGTCAAGGAAATCTTCGACAAATGTAACGAGCTGGCCCGCTCCGGCGAGGATCTGGTCATCTTCAACCAGTTCGACGAGTTCGGTAACTACCTCTGGCATGTGTCGGTTACCGGCCCGGCCATCGAAGAGGTTCTCGCCGGGGTGATGCGGGAGGGCGACCGGTTCCGAGGTTTCTCGGTCACCACCGGATCGGCCGGCACCATCGCGGCGGGCGACTATCTGAAAGACCGTTTCCCTGGTTCGGTGATCGCCGGAGGGGAGGCCATCCAGTGTCCCACCATGCTGTTCAACGGGTTCGGTGAGCATCGCATCGAAGGGATAGGCGACAAGCACATCCCCTGGGTTCATAACGTCAAAAACACCGACCTGGTCATCGGTTTGGACGACGAGGCTTCGGTCTCCCTGGTCCGGCTGTTCAACGAGGAGGTCGGTCGGGAGTATCTGTCCTCACGGGGAGTCGGCGACGAAACCCTGGATAACCTTCCCTTGCTGGGTATTTCGGGTGCCGCCAACCTGCTTTCGGCTATAAAACTCGCCAAATACTACGAGATGACCGATACCGATCTGGTGGTCACCATCGCCACCGACTCGATGGACATGTATCAGAGCCGACTTCACGAGCTCAGCGAAGACCGGGGCACCTTCACCACCCACGACGCGGTGGCGGCCTACCATCGCCACCTGCTGGGCACCTCACTTGAGCACGTCCATGAGCTGGGCTACTACGACCGGAAGCGCATCCATAACCTGAAGTACTACACCTGGGTGGAGCAGCAGGGCAAAACCTATGAGGAGATCCAGGCCCAGTGGTATGACGAGGGATACTGGAAGTCGATCGCCGCCCTGTCCGACCCCATCGACCGACTCATCGGCGAGTTCAACCGTCTGACCGGTTTGGGCTGATGCGGAGAAGCCGGTTCGAGCCGGCCGGCTGGATCATGTTCACTATCTCAGGGGTGGTGTTCCTCGCCGCCGCCCTACGCGACGGGGACCAACTCGTCTTTTGGGGGTCGGTGACCTGGCTGGTCGGGGTGGGGTTTTTCTTGTCGGGCTATTTCTCAGGTCGCTGAACCTGGGGGCCTGGGGCACCGAATTGTTACCATAGGTTTATCTCTCCAGGGAGGTCTGATGAGCACAGTACAAGAGGTGGTGGTACCCGCCCGAGAAGGTCGGGGCGTGTATGTGGCCGCCGGACAACATCTTGACATAGTTGACGTGGAGGGCCATCAGGTAGGTGATCTGATCGCCTGGTTTCGCAACGATCCTACCGAATATCTTTCGCCCACCCATACCGTGTCCTGCAACGCCTCTATCGTGTTGAAGACCGGCTCCCAATTGTTCTCCAACCGGCGCAACCCGGTGTTCACCATTCTTCGGGATGATGTGGAGCGACACGACATCATCGTCCCCTGTTGCGATCATGAGCGCTTCAAGCGTGATTACGACCTGGACGATCACGACCACTGTCTGGCCAACCTATTTCAGGCCCGGGATCTGCTCGGGGAGGATCTTGAACTGCAGGGAGAGACTGCCTGGAATGTCTTCATGCACAATCGGGTCACAGAAGATGGCCAGGTGGTTACCGACCCGGCCGCCCATGACGCCGGCTCGACGATCACTCTTCTCGCCCATCAAGACCTGGTGGTGTTGCTGTCTGCTTGTCCCCAGGATCTCACCCCCTGCAACGACTTCAACCCCACTTCGATGCTGATGCGGGTGTGGGACGCATGACTCTCAGAAGGGAGAGACAAACATGACGACGGTTAAAACCACCGACCTTGATCCCGGACGACTGGCCGAATCGGCCCGCAAGATCCGCCCCCCGTTCGAGCTGGATCTTTCGCTTTGCCTCTACTCGCCACAGGACAACCTGGACAGTATGCAGCACCCTTTGGTAGCCGACTTCCATCACTACATAAAGCACGAATGGGTTCCGGCACCCACTCCTTCGGGCTCGCGCCGGGTGGCGATCTTGATCCCTTGCACCAAGTTCAAGCCCTACTCCACCAGTCGGGAGCATCGGGCTATCAACCAGGCGCTGCTCGAAGCCGATTGGCTACCCGATGGGCCTTCCAACGCTCCTGACGAGCTAAAGGAGGTTCTGGACGAAGGCGAGTCCACCGACCTGCTCCATGATGGTCCGCTGCGGCGCGGCAAGGTCTATCTCGATCGGTTCGTTTTGTCCGAACCCCTGGGGATGGTGCCCTACCCTCACATCTATTTCTGGCGGGGTAACCAAAGCCCGGCCACTTCCTATGACGACCCCGGCCTGTTCGAGGCCCGCGGCACCTCGGTTGCGCCGGAGCGGTCGGACTGCACGGCCGTACCGCTGGGGAACGGGAAGTGGCGGTGGGGTCCGGCCGAGCGCCAGGCCTACGCCGAAACCCACAACATCCTGGCCGGGATTATCCGGGAAAGCCTGGTTCGATTGGCCCCCCTCTATCAGGCTGTCGGGGCCTGGGTTTCCCCGGGCCTGACCCATCGCAGCTTTCTGGCCGACGACGAGTTCCGCCGCAAAGAGGGCCTGGCCAGGTCACGGAAGGGTACGGACGGCCCGGTGCGACTGGTGGGAGTGCTGGAAGACGCACCTGGTCTGGTAACCATGATGCCCGCACAGGAGCAGCTGGAGGATGCCCGCCACCGCCTGGCCGAGCGTCTCAAATCGGAGGGAAGGAACCACACCCCCGCCGCGGTGCGGGGCATCTACGCCCGAGGCGACGGAAACGATACCCCGCTAGGTCTCCCCGAGACGCTGACCCATCTAACCAGCTGGCTCGACGGTTTATAAGAAAGAAGATATGGTAAAAAAGATGACTATTATCAAGAATATGTCTTCTCTTTCCGTTGCTGATGATATCAACACCTCTGATGTTCAACCTGGCGCAGTGGAGGCCAACCAAATCATTACCGGTGATGCCCGAAGGGTGCTCGCCGACCTTCCAACCCACGCCGTTGATCTGAGTTTCTGGTCTCCCCCTTATTTTGTCGGCAATACCTATGAGGAGCACCTTGACTTTGGAGACTGGCAGAACCTACTAAGTGAGGTGATTTCAGAGCATACCCGAATTTTACGTTCTGGTGGCTTTATGGTAGTCAATCTAGCGGATATTTTGTGCTTTTCCGATGAGAATATGCCCCGCTTCGCCGCCGATAATCTGACCCGCAAGACCTCTCCGGTGACCCGCGACGATGTGCTGGAAGCTATGGAAGCTCATCCGGGCGCGAACCGTCGCCAACTCGCGGCGCGGCTGGGTTGTTCGGAACAGACCGTCCAACGTCGGCTGGAAGGCAACAACGCCCGAGGTGGTAAGCACACCACACCCACCAGAGTGTTGTTGACCTCCGGTCTGGTTGAAAAATGGGCACTGGATGCCGGCCTGTATCTGTATGATCGTCGGGTTTGGCATAAAGATCCCTGTTGGGCCAACAGTCGGTGGCATTCGAATAGCTACCGGGCGGTTAACGAGTTTGAATATGTGCTGGTGTTCTGGCAACCGGGGGTGGTTGTATATGACCGCAACCGACTTACCTCAGAGGAGTGGTCCGACTGGGGATCTCGGGCGGTATGGAATATCCGCTCGGTTAGGAGCAATATCCGACACGAAGCCGAATTCCCTGAAGAATTGGCCAGACGAGTTATCCGCCTGTTCAGCCCCTCCGGAGGCTTGGTGATCGACCCCTTTGTCGGTTCCGGTACTACCACGTTGGTCGCCGCCAAAGAGGGGCGACGATGGCTAGGAATTGAACTCGATGAAAACGCGGCCGCCACCGCGCGTAGCCGGATGGTTACGGAAGCCGGCCGGACGGAATGCGCCCACCAGAGGGGAAGATTTTCGGGTTGCGGCTTAACTACCGGGCTTTGGCGGCCAAGGCCCCTTGGAGGGTGGTAGAAATCGAATGCTCTTCGACCGGGCAGTAAGTCGGGAGGGTTGATTTGGGCGGAAACAATGCGGAGTTTCTGAAGGAGCAGGTGGCCGATACCGCCCGTTCGATGGCGGCTGCCGGGTTGTTGGAGGCTTTTGGACATGTGTCCTCTCGTGTTGCAGGTGGGTTTCTGATTACCAGTACCAAGCCGCTGTTCGAGGCGACCGAAGCCGACGTGATCACCGTTGAAGATGGAGAGCCCGTGGAGGGGCCGGTTGAGGCGGTTCCTCTGGAGATGCCGATGCATGCCGCTATATACCGGGCTCGCCCTGATGTGGGTGCGATCTGTCGAGGTCATCCTCCCTACGCGGTGGTCTGGGGGGTAACCGCCGAGCCGTTACCGCTTTGGCACGGTTTGGGCGGTATGGCCGGTCGGGTGGTTCCTTCTCATCCTGATATAGAGCTGGTCAAGTCGGATGGGGCGGCCCGCTCGGTAGCCGATAGCCTGGGAGAACATAGCGCTCTTCTGTTGGCAGCCAACGGTTGCCTGGCGGTGGGCGAAGACCTGTCGGAGGCCTTCACCCTACTCTGGTATCTGGAGGAGCGGGCCCGGGTAGCGGTCCAGGTGCGGATGGCGGGTCTCACCCCCACTCGGGTTCGATCCAACGTTTGGGATCGCCGTCTGCAGGATTCGGCACCCGAGCTGGTTCGGGCCAGGCAGTGGACACAACGCTCGTTCGGCTAAATTGGGGAGATGTTTGACCCGGCCCTGAAAACCCTCGAATCATCCGCCGCTATGTCGCAGGAAGAGGCCGATTCCTATCGGCAGGACTTTGTAGGCCATCTCTGCCAGACGGTCCCCGGTATCAAAGAAAACGTAGTGGTCGACGCCGCCGGGTGCTATCTCAAGACCGCCGAGGGCCGAATTCTGCTGGACATGATCTCCGGTATTGCTGTCTCCAACCTGGGCCATTGCCATCCGGAGGTGGTGAAGGCCGTGCAGGATCAGGTGGCCCGCTTCTCCCACATCGACGTGTACGGTCGGTTCACGCTCCCTCCCCAAGTGGAAATCGCCCGCCGGTTGGCCTCGGTTACCCCCGGTAACCTGGATGTCGCCTTCCTGACCAGCACCGGAACCGAAGCCACCGAAGGGGCCTTGAAGCTGGCCCGAAAATACACCGGACGCCCCGGATTCGTGGCGTTTCGAAACTCCTTCCACGGTCGAACCTTAGGGTCGCTGTCGGTGACCTGGAAGGAGGAATGGCGTAAGCCGTTTGAGCCGCTGCTCGGACCGGTTCGTTTCGTCCCCTTCGACGATCTGGAGGCGGCTGCCCAGGCTATCGGCGATGACATAGCGGCGGTGATTGTCGAACCGATCCAAGGCGAAGGCGGGGTGCGGATACCCTCGGACGGCTTCCTCCCCGGCCTCCGGGAGCTATGCACGAAAAGCGGGGCGCTGATGATCTGTGACGAGGTGCAGGGCGGAATGGGACGCTCCGGCCGGTGGTTCTCCTGCCAGAACTGGGATGTCACCCCTGACGTGATAACCGTGGCCAAGGCCTTCGGGGGAGGGCTGCCGCTGGGGGCCTTCATATCCACTGCCGAGATTTTTTCCACCTTCCTGGATCCGCCGCTTTCCCATCTGACCACCTTCGGCGGTAATCCGGTTTCCTGCGCCGCAGCCGTGGCCGCCTTCGACGTGATCCAAGGCCAGGGCCTGGTGGAGCGGGCCGCCACGATGGGGGAGTATCTGCGCGAGGGTCTGGGGGAGGTGCGCCGTTCCCGACCGGAGACGGTGACCGAAGTACGCGGCCTGGGCTTGTGGTGCGCCTTTGATGTCCAACCCGCCGAATTAGCCCAGCCGCTGGTCAACGAGATGGCCCGCCAAGGGGTGGTGGTCGGGTCGATGCTCAACTCGGCGGGAACCATCCGGGTAGCCCCGCCGCTGGTGGTACGTCGAGACCAGATCGATCAGTTCCTCCACATACTGGAGAGCTCCCTAGCCGCCCTCCCATCCTGATGGCGGGGACCCTTCCCCGCCGGGAATCGGTGATAATCCGGGGGGCTTGGGTGCTGACCATGGGTGCCGCCGGGGCACTGGAGAACGGGGCTGTTCACATTGCGGACGGGGTGATCCGGCAGGTGGGCAGCTATGCGGATTTAAGGAGGGAGCATCCGACCCTTCCGGTGGTAGGGGACGGGTTCGGCCTGGTGATACCTGGTCTGGTCAACGCCCATACCCATCTTTCCGAAGCCCTGATTCCTGGTATGGGCTCCGAGCTGACCCTTTACGAATGGGGGGAGCGCCTGGTAACTCCGGTGGCGCGCCATCTGACCGCAGAAATGGCCCGGAAAGGAACCGTCCTCAAAGCGGCGGAGATGATCCGGTCGGGGGTTACCTTCGTCAACGACATGTTCGTCCATTCCAATCCCGGCTCACAGGCCTCGATGGGAGTCCTGGAAGGCCTGGTTGAGGTGGGGATGCGGGGGATGGTCAGCTTCGGTGCGGAGGACTCCCTGGGGGAAACCACCGAGACCCCGCCCATGTCGGTTGACGAGGTGATGCAGGAACATCAGGAGCTGTCTTCGGCCGCCCAGGCCTCTGAGCTGGTCGGCTTTCGCTACGGCATCGGCACCCTTCTCGGTCAGTCCGACGAGCTGCTCGAGGCCGGGGCGGATGCCTGCCGTACCAACGGCTGGCCGGTTCACACCCACTTGTGCGAAGTGAGAGAGGAAATCGTCCACTCCTCGCTCCGGTGGAGCCGCCGTCCTATCCAACAGGCAGACAGGCTGGGATTCCTGGACGTGCCGCTTATAGCCGCCCACGCCATCTGGGTTCGGCAGTCGGATATCGATCAGCTCGCCGAGGCGGGAGGGAGCGTGGTGCACAATCCGGTGGCCAATATGATCCTGGGTGCCGGGGTATGCCCGCTGGCCCGCTGGCTTGCCGCAGATGTGTCGGTAGGGATCGGAACAGACGGTGCCGCCTCCAACGACTCGCAGAACATGTTGGAAGCGGTGAAGATGGCTGCCCTACTCCAGAAGGTGCACGCCCTGGATCCGGCGGTTATCAACGCCCGTGAGGTTCTGGAAATGGCTACCTTGGGCGGTGCCCGAGCCCTGGGCATCCAGGGGCAGGTGGGTTCGCTCGAAACCGGAAAACGGGCCGACCTGGTCTGCTTGCGACCCACCGTGGAGTTGGCGGCCATCCATGATCCCTACCAACAGGTGGTCTACTGCGCCGGGCCTCGGTCGGTGGGCGAGGTGTGGGTGGACGGCAGGCGGTTGCTGGCCGACGGGCATCTCACCACCATCGACGAGCCTGCCCGGATCGACCGTGCCAGAGAGTTGGCCCGTTCCCTGGCCCGTCAAGCCGGGCTGGAAGGGAACTTATCCCGACTATGACCAGGGTGGCGGTGATCGGCGGAGGTCACAACGGGCTGGTTTGCGCCTGCTATCTGGTCAACGCCGGTTTGGAGGTGACGGTCTTCGAGGCCAATTCGGAACCCGGGGGGTGTATCTGGACCGAGCAGCTTCCCTCCGGCCATCGGCTGGAGCGAGGTGCTATCGACCACGGCATGATCCTGGGTGTTGCCGACGAGCTGGGCCTGGATCGGTTCGGTATTGAATATGTGTTTCGTGACCTATCGGTGGGTGCCGGCTACGGAGACGGTAATCGTCTGTTGTTTCATCGAGACCTTGATGACACTTTGGCCGGGTTAACCAACCTTCGGGAACAAGACCGATCGGGCTATGGTCGCCTGGCCCAGGTAGGAAGTGCCCTGTTGGGGATGCTCGACAGTTTCACCTCTCCACCCTCTCTGGGTCAGATCGCCGAGCTGGGAACCATAGGGGATTTTGATCCTCTACACACTCTGCTGACTTCCGCCGAGAAGCTGGTCTCTGCAGAAATTTCCGATCCGCATCTGTCTTCCGCCCTCACCATGTATGGTTCGTTCAGCCAGCTCCCACCCTGGTTGCCCGGCACCGGCCTGTTCGGTCTGCTTCTGCCCGCCGGACACGGCCACGGGGCGGGCCGTCCGGTGGGAGGGTCGGCCCGGCTGATAAAAGCCCTGGTCGGGTGCCTTGAATCGGGTGGAGGTCGGATCCTAACCGACCAGGCGGTTACCTCGGTGGAGTGGAAGGGCAAGGAGGGGAGGGTCACCACCTCTTCCGGTGACGAGTATGCGGCGGATGTGGTGGTTTCGGCCCTAGACGTGGTTCGTACCGCCGATTTGTTGCCCGACCGCCCGTCGGATCTGGATCGCGCCGCCCGCCTGTCCGCTAGCGGAGCCTTGAACATCGCCGAGTTCAAGCTGGACCTGGCCTTGTCTTCGCCTGCCGTGCCCGGTCGATTCGGGCATCCCGAGGCCCTCTGGCTCCTTCAGCAGCAGCCGGGCTCCATATCGAAAGGTTTCGCGGAGATAGCCGCCGGTAGATGCCCCTCTGAGCCCGCTATGTTATGGGCCTCGCCTTCTGCTCTCGACCCTTCGGCCGCTCCGAATGGGGAAGGAGTGGCCTGGCTGTCCACGTTCGTTCCCGCCCGTCTCGAAGGCGGCGAATGGTCCGAGGCGGGCGCTTCGGATTACGCCGAAGAACTGATCGAACAGTATGAACAGGTAACCGGCTCGAAGATGAGGGATCAGATAGTCTCGATGAAGGTATCGGGTCCGCTTACCTGGGAGCGGCGAACCGGGGCGCGGTTCGGCAACCCCAACCACATCGACATGACCATAGACCAGATGTTCGCCCTCCGTCCCGCCACCGGACGGGGCTATCGCACCGAGGTTCCTTGGTTGTACCTCACCGGGGCGGGTACCTTTCCGGGCGGCGGACTGTCCGGCGTAGCCGGTAAAAACACCGCCCTTACTCTGCTCCAAGACCTGGGCGGAGGCCGCACCCGCCGGTTTCGCCCCGCCGAAACGCTCTCCTCCCTGTGGAAGGGATGGCGGCTGTACCGATCCCTCACCAGGCCATGATCCGAACCGACTGGGAGCTCATCGATCTGCTAACCGGCTACCAGCCTGCCGCGGTGATAACCACCGCCCACCGAATAGGACTGTTCGGGGCGCTGAGGCCGACCCCGAGATCAGGAGAAGAGCTGGCCGGGGAGCTGGATCTGGACCATTCCAATCTGGTCGCCTTGCTGAAGGCCTTGGTGGGGTTGGGGCTGGTAGAGAAGACCGGCACCGGCTACGCCGCCACTCCCTACACGCAAAAACGCCTGGGGTCGGAGAGAGATATGGGTTTGGTGGTGGCCAAAGAAGCCGTTTTCGCCTCGGCCTGGGCTCGGCTGGGCGAAGTGATGGTAACCGGCCGCCCGGTAATGGAGACCTGGTCGGTCATGCTGGAAACCCATCCGGAACAGGCACGGGCTTTTCTGGAGGCTTTGGATGTGCTGGCTCGGATCGGGGGGCCGAGGGTGGAGGAGCTGGATATATTCCAACCAGGGCTCAAAGTGTTGGACGTGGGGGGCGGGCTCGGAACCTATGCCCGCCGGATGGCGCAGGCCGGGGCGGCGGTGACCCTGGTGGACTATCCGAAGGTGGCCGCTTGGGCAGAGGAAGAGTTGTCGGGATCCGGGGTGCAGGTGATAGGGGTGGATCTCTTCGACCATCCCAGCTGCGGGGTGGCACCGGACTCGATGGATCTAGCCCTGGTTTCGCATCTGGTGCACGACCTTACCGAGGCACGGGCCGTGGACTTGCTGGGACGGGTGTGGCGGTCGCTTATCCCCGGTGGTCGGGTGGTCGTCAACGACTTTGCGGGCGAAAGCGGTCCGGGGGCGTTCGGCCCGTTGTTCGACCTGATGATGCGGGTGGAAACCGGCGGGGCGGCCCACTCTCATAAAACACTGGAGTCGATGCTCGCCCACGCCGGGTTCGTGGAGCCAGTCCGGATGCCGTATGAAGACCCGTTGACGGTCTATGTGGCTATCCGACCCGGCAATTCCGAGGATGTAGCCTCTTAAAACGTCCAGGCCGACGCCTATAGATCAGGAGATCAGATTATGAAGCCGTCAGCAGGGAATGTCGTCCTAAATCGGCGGCCTTTACCAGTTGGCGGGCCAGCGGTCGGGAGCGTTCGGCGATTTCCTCCACATCCACATTTACCACCTCGCCGTCCGCTACCGAGCGGGTGCCCGCCACCCAGACCTCGGCCACCTCCCTCGGGCTCGCACAGTAGACCACCGCCTGGAACGAGTCGTGAATATTGGCGAGGGTGGGGGTGTTGCCGTCAAATACCACCAGATCGGCCTGTTTCCCCGGCTCCAGAGAACCTAGTTCGGACTCCAGCCCCAACGACCGAGCCCCCTCGATGGTGGCCATGGCCAGCGCATCCCGGGCGGACAGGGCGGTGGCCTGGAGACGGTCGACCCGCTGGATAAGCACCGCCAGCTTGATCGCCTCCAGCATGTTCTGGCTGTCGTTGCTGGCCGGTCCGTCCACCCCGATCCCCACGTTGATCCCCATCCGGCGCAGGGATGGAACCGGGCACACTCCCGAAGCCAGAATCATGTTCGACACCGGGTTATGCGCCACCCCAACCTGGTTTTCGGCCAGGATTTCTTGATCGTGGCCGTCCACCCAGACGCAATGGGCGGCCAGGGTAGGGCCGTCAAAAAGGCCGAGATGGGCGCACTGGGCAATCGGCGACCGTCCGGTTTCGGCCCGCACCGCCGTCACCTCCTCCCGCACCTCGTGAAGATGGATGTGGCTGCCATATTCCGCCGCCAAGGCCAAGGATGCCTCGAATAGTTCCTCCGACTGGGCACCGAGCAGGGCGATACCGGTTCTGAAACGACACAGTCGGCTGTTTTCGGCAGCTTCTCGCAGAGCGGTGTGTTCTTCCATCAGCGCCCCCACCGAAGCGCCCCGCCGGTCGGAGGCACCGAACGAGACCACCCCCCGCAAACCCAGCTCGTCGAGAGCCCTCACCACGCCGGGGGTGATCGGTTCGTCAACCGGATCGCAGACGTACATGTCGGAGGCCAGGGTGATGCCGGAGCGGAGCATCTGGATTCCGGCCATCATGGTTTCTATGTAGGCGATTTCCTCATCATGATGGGGAGCGGTCGGGCCGATCACCGCTTCGATCCACTCCCAGAGCGTAAAGTCCTCGGCGATACCGGTGATCAGACCCTCCGAGAAATGCCCATGCGTGTTGATAAACCCCGGGGTGATGATCGCGTTCCGATCGCCGAAAACCTGGTCTTCGGGGTGGCGGCGGCGGAGCTCGTCCCAGGTTCCTACCGCGTCAATGGTCTCGCCCACGATCCGAACCGCCCCTGGCGAGATCATCTCCGGTGTGCCGGAGGTGAGCACGTAGTGCCCTCTTACCAGGATTCCGGGATGGGTCATGTTTGTTCCGACGGCGAATGGAAGTCGTAGAGCCCGGGGCCTGGTTTGACCAGATCGTCATAGAGCTCGGGTCGACGCGCCCTCAGCAGGCCGGGTATCGAGGAAAACGCCTTCGGTTCGGCCAGCGAATCGTCCTGCTCTCGCAGCCACGCCACCCGATCAAGATCGAGCGTGGCCACCAGCAGCTCTTCGCTCCCCGAGGCGATCAGCACGTTTTCCGGGCCTGCGATCAGGGCGGCCCCCACCTCGTTCTTCCAAATGTTGTTGGTCATGGCTACATAACAGAGGTTCTCTATCGCCCGAGCCCTGACCAGTATCTGCCAGTTGTCGGTCAGCGAGGTGAACCCCCCACCGGCGGGGGAGAGGATTATCTGGGCTCCTCTCAGGGCGAGAACCCGGGTGGTTTCGGGTATCCACAGCTCCGAGCACACCACCATCCCCACCGTTACGCCGTCCAAGTCACACAGGCCCAATGACTCGCCCGGGGCTACCCAAACCCGGGACTCGTCGGGCGGCAGGGTGGCGGGATGGGTACGTTCGTATCGAAGCCGATCTTGACCGTCTCGGTCCACCAGATACACCACCAGACGGTAGAGACCGTCCTCGCATTGCTCCATGCGGGACCAGCAGATGGCGATGCGGGCGGAACGAGCCGCCTCTTGCATGGCCGGACCGGCCTGGTATCGGTCTTTAGGTCGGGGAAGAACCGGGCCCGGATAACCCTCCGGGTAAAGGATCAGATCGGCACCCTGATCAGCGGCACGGGCGGCCAGTTGGGCCGCCCGTGCAACGTTATCTTCTGCGTCGGGTCCGGTAACCGTATGCGGCTGCGCCAGGGCGAGGCGCATGGAACCCGCCGACAATTTGGTTAGCGTCCGATCGAGAAGTCGATGAACTCGTTGGTTACCAGGTCCTCGGGGTCGAGCTCGCTGGTGTCCACCTCGGTGACCCGATCGATGATGTCCATGAGCTCCTGCACACGGGCCATATCGAAGTCGCCGAGGGTGTCGTTGTCACCGTTGCCCATGATGCCCAACTCCAGCATGGTGCTAACCGCGAAATCGGCCACACCCTGGGTGTAAACCCAGCCGGTGTCGTAGGTGTCGACCAGCTCCAGGATCAGGTTGTTGGTACTCACCGGGTCGTTGAGGAAGTCAACATGGGCCTGCTGGATGATCGGCACCAGATGCCGCAGGCACTCGGCGTGATCGACTGCGTCTGCGGCCCGTACCCCCAAAGCCTGGAAGTACTCACGGAAGCCGGTGTCGTGGATGAGCTGGGTTCTCACCGGCTTGCCCCACTCCTCAACCGCTACCTCATAGATGTAGGGCTCGGCGGTGGCGAAGCCTGCCTCGGCTACCGATCCGCCGGCACCGATGAAGGCGGCCGGCTTGGGCTGGTCGGTGAGGTCCATCTGGGACTCGTCCATAATGCCCTCGGCCAGCCAGTAGTCCTGGAAAACGTCGGGGCGTCCCAGGAGGATGGTGGCACCCTCATCCTTGAGGTCGGCGATTTCGTTGACGTTCGGGTAGGTCTCCGGGTCCCAGTAGACCCCGAAGGCGCTCTTCTCAAAGGTGGCCATCACGCTTACGATCGGCACATCCTCGTAACTCGCCATCGCCTCGGAGGCCCGCACGAAGCCCATGAAAATGTCCTGGTCCTGATAGAGCAGGGACTGGACCGGCTGGAAGCCGACCGCGAACCCGCCGATGCGCACTTCCACATCGATGCCGGTTTCCTCGCCGTGTGCTACCAGAGGCCCACGGACACTCTTGGCATCGGCGTTGATCGCATAGCCGTCACCGACCAGCTCGTAGATACCGCCGTGTTCGGACTCCGGTTCCCAGTCGAGCTGGATAACCAGGGGGTCGGGGCAGATCCCGGCCAAGGAAGTGGCCATCATCGGCTCCATGGCTCCCATATCCGGTGTTTCGTCGTCCATTTCTTCCATGTCGTCCATGTCGTCGACCGCTGTTGTTTCGGTGACAACCGGAGTAGAAGTGGTCGAGGTCGGTTCATCTTCGTCGTCTCCGCACGCGGCAGCCACAAGAGCCAAAGCGGCGATCAGCACACCTATTCTGAACAGGCTATTACTTCTCTTCCTCCCAAACATGTGGGTCTCCTTTCTCGTCTGATCAGATCGATTGTCTATACGTTACCAACCAGGCCCCATAAGTTGCCCTACAAAGCCGGTTCTCAATGCTTTTCCTCGGCCCACGAAGGGTCCCAGTGGCCTACCGCCCGGCGCCCTATCACCCCGAAGATCCAGAAGGCAACCACCCCCAGCAGGCAGGCCACGATCACCGCCGTCAACAGCTCCTCGCTGCGGAGACGGCGGCTGTAGCGGTCCAGGAGGATGCCCAGCCCGGGCTGACCACGACCGAAGAAGAAATCCCCCACGATGGCACCGATCACCGACAGGCCCGCCGAGGTGCGAAGCCCGGTGAAGATGAGGGGCCGGGCGGCGGGGATCTGAAGCCGCAGGGCTCGGGTCCAACGATTGGCATTGTGCAGGGTGAGCAGGTCGTGAAGTCGGGGGTCGGCACCCTGGAGGCCGGTGAGGGAGTTGATGACGATCGGGAAGAGGGAGATGATGACACAGACCGTCACCCTTGACATCAGACCGAATCCAAACCAGAAACCGAGCAGCGGGACAATAGCCAGGATGGGGACGGTCTGGCATACCACCGCCCAAGGATATAAAGAGCGCTCGATCCACTTGGCCTGGCTCATTACCAGAGACATGGAGAACCCGATCGCAAAGGCGATGGCCAGACCCAGTACCGACACCATGGCCGTCTGGCGCAGCCCTCCCAGTATCTCGAGGAGTACCTCCGTGTTAAGGATTCCCTCCTGGATGACCGCGTGGGGTGGGGGGAGCAGAAAGCGCCGGTCGGTTTCCAGTACGTAGAAGGTGATCCCGTACCACAGCAGGATTATCAGCAGGGCCACCAAGGTGGGAGGCAACGTCACCCGGGCCAATTCCCGGGCCCGATCCGAAACAGATCTATTTCTTCCTACAGGTGAGGTCATGAGCCCTGCTCCAGAGCGGCGGCCACCTCACCCGCCAGCACCGCAAACTCCGGTTCATAGCGGATCTCCGGTTGGCGGGGAAACTCATAGGGTATCTCAAACTCAGCCACGATCCGGCCCGGTCGTTTGCTCATCACCAACAGCCTGGAAGCCAGAAACACCGCCTCGTCAACCGAGTGGGTTACGAACAGGCCGGCGAAGTGGCGCTCGGAGAACAAGCTGCACAGCTCCTCGTTGAGGCGGGCCCGGCTGATCTGGTCTAGCGCACCGAACGGTTCGTCGAACAGAAAGAGGTCGGGATCCAGCAGCATCGACCGGGCGATACTGGTCCTCATCTTCATCCCGCCGGAAAGGGCCAACGGATAAAGGTGGCGATATTCACCCAAGCCCACCAGCTCCAGCACCTCCTCGGCTCGTCGCTTACATTCCTCTCGGGGTAGACCCTCCAACTCGCCCAGGAAGGTGACGTTTTTCCAGACCGTGCGCCACGGCATCAGGGTGGGCTCCTGGAAGATGTAGCCGATGTTGTCCGAAGATCGCTCAATAGCACCCGAAGTGGGCTCGATCAGGCCCGAACCGAGGCGAAGGACGGTGGATTTGCCGCATCCGGAAGGCCCGAGCAGCGATACGAACTCGCCCTTTTGGATGGTTAAACGGATAGTGTCCAGAGCATCAATCACACCGAACGACTTGGTTACGTCGGCGAAGGTGATTACCGGATCCAAAAGGCGCTCTGATCCTCTCTGGGCTACCAACCCATGGTAGAGGGTAGGTGGTAATGGTCTACTCGATGAGATGTTAGCAATCTTCCGGCCCGCCGCGTAGGGTGCCCACCTCGGCGTAATATTGGCCGGTATGAGAGTTTATAGCCATCCCGACCATCGACTGCACGATCCGGTCCAGCCGCAACGCTTCGGTGGGGTCATGCTACCTCCGCTGGAAACCGCCCATCGCGCCGACCGTATTCTTAAGGCGTTGGCCGCCCAAGGAGGGTTCGATGTCCAAAGCCCTCCGGAAATAGACGATCAGGTACTGCGGCTGGTTCATCGGCCCGATTACCTCGAGTTCCTGGAATCGGCCCATTCCCGATGGCGAGCCGAAACGGGGGCCCCGGCGGAGGGCGATGCGGTGGCCTACATTCGTCCTCTTCTCGATGGGATAGGACGCAAACCCACCCACGTCTACCCCCAACTGGGGTTCTATTCCAACGACGTGGACTCCATTTTGGAAGGAACCTGGAGGGCGGCCCGGTCGGCTGCCGCCTCCGCCCTGGCCGTCGCCCGAGATATACACGAGGGGAATCGGGTGGCCTACGCCATCTGCCGTCCTCCCGGTCATCATGCCGCGGCGGGGACCTTTGGAGGGTTCTGCTATCTGAACAACACCGCCCTGGCGGCCGCCTGGCTGACCGATCAGGGACACCGGGTGGCGGTGCTGGACGTTGACACCCACCACGGCAACGGCACCCAGAGCATCTTCTGGCAAAGAGGAGACGTGCTGACCGTTTCCATACACGGTGACCCCGAGGTCCACTATCCCTTCTTCGCCGGATTCGAGGAGGAACGAGGTGAAGGGGAGGGCCTGGGTACCAACCTCAACCTGCCCCTCCCGACCGGTTCTTCCTGGAAGACCTATGTTTCTGTTCTTGCCCAAGCCCTCCAGGCCGTGCACGACTTCGGTGCCGAGGTGTTGGTGGTGGCTCTGGGGGTGGACACCCATATCAAAGACGGAGTGCTGGGCCTGCAAGACGGCGACTATCCCCACCTGGGCCGGAGCTTGGTCCAGGCCGCCCTACCTATGGTCGTAATCCAGGAAGGTGGTTATAGCCCTGGGGTCTTGGAAATGGCGGTACCGGCGGTGCTGTCCGCTATGGGTGAGGCTAGCTCCTGAATATTTGCCTCGCCTGATGCCATAATATTGACCGATATGCTTCCGAACGCCATCCAGTTCACCCACCGGCCCGTCCGCGGTTACCTGGCCCAGCCCAACGGCTACTGCGCCGGTGTCTACATGGCTATCAAGGCGCTGGTCTGGATGACCAAGCTGTTTCCTCCTCCGGTCTACTGCTATCACGAAATAGTCCACAACGGGTTCGTGGTGGACACCTTTAAGCAGGCCGGGGTGGTGTTTGTGGACTCTATTGATGAGGTTCCCGAGGGGGCACCGGTGATGCTTTCGGCCCACGGCTCCTCTCCGACCGTCATCAGCACGGCCCAGGAACGTTCGGGAATAATGGTCGATTCGGTCTGCCCTTTGGTGACCAAGGTCCACCATGAGGTCAATCGCCGGGCCGCCAAGGGGTACGACATCATCTTTGTTGGCCATGAGAATCACGACGAGGCGGTGGGAACCGTGGCCAGAGCCCCCTCCCACACCACCCTGGTGGAACCGGAAACCGGTCTAGGTGGTTTCCGGGCCCGTGACTCGAAGAAGGTGGCCCTGTTCGCCCAGACCACCCTCGGTCTTCACGAATGGGAAGAAGTCCAGTTGGAAGCCTTGAAGCGCTTTCCCGACCTGGAGATGTCCCGCAAAAGCGATCTGTGCTATGCCACCACCAACCGCCAGGATGCGGTCAGAAAGATGAGTTCAGAATGCGACCTGATCCTGGTGGTGGGCTCCGACAACTCTTCGAACACCAACGCCTTGGTGAGAACCGCCCGCACCAGCGGGAAGGCGGCTCATCGGATCGACTCGATCAAGTCCATCCAGCCCGAGTGGATGGAGAACGTTGACGTGGTGGGCGTGACCGCGGGTGCCTCGGCACCGGACCACCTGGTACAAGAGGTTCTCAAGGTGATCGACCCGGTTGAAGGCTGGCAACCTTTTCGAGTGACGGAAGAAGACGAATACTTTCCTCTTCCCCACGGCCTCAGAACCCTTTTGGATTCGGTCTCCTCGATGATCAGGATAGGGCTCACCGCCCGGGCGGACGTAGCCGGGATTATCGGGTTCGACCGGACCACCACCGCCATGGACGCCCTGACCGCCCTGGATTTCCCGGTAGCCGTATAGCGGACGGCTAGAATGCCGATTGGGTCGCTAGCTCAATTGGCAGAGCAACGGACTCTTAATCCGCAGGTTCCGGGTTCGAGTCCCGGGCGACCCACCCGTTTC
>VXMP01000053.1:0-4214 GCA_009841075.1 Acidimicrobiia bacterium
GGGCGGGCGGTGGGCGTTCGTTTAGCGGCCCGATGGTTGGGAGGTTTCGGTTTAGCCGGCTTCGGCAGTTCGTTCGGTGGGGGTTGGAGGTGAGAAGTCGGTAGGGGTCCGACAACTTTTGAGCCCCGAACCTCTTTTGCTTAGTCTGGCCTCACGAGGACGCACGAATCGGTAGCCCTTTCATTGGATCATCTGTGGTGTCATTGACCACCCGGACAACAGACTTACCCTCGCTAAAGGTAAGAAAAGGTAGGATGGATGAGAAAAAGTAGCGCAAACGAGAAAAGGTAGGGTCTCTAATGGCCGGTAGAGGGGATTATCTACCCCGTATCGCAGACGATCAGTTAAAGGAACTTCTGGCTGTTTTGCCTGCAATCAGCATCGAAGGGCCTCGTGCGGTAGGAAAAACACGAACCGCGCTCCGCTACGCCAACACGGTTTATGACCTGGACAATCCGGACGTTCTCGAAGAGGTTCATGCCGATCCGAACCTCTTGTCCCGAGGCATCCCTCCGATCCTTATTGACGAATGGCAGCGTTATCCGCCTTCCTGGGATATAGTCCGCCGCGCCGTTGATCGAGACTTCAGCCCGGGCCGATTCATCCTCACCGGATCATCCCGACCTTCGATCTCTCCCGCCCACTCGGGGGCGGGACGCATCGTGACGCTGCGCATGTGGACCACCACCCTCGCCGAACGACTTCAACATCGGCAGACTATGCCTTCGGTCAGTTTGGGTGCCCTTTTGTCGGGTGACCATCCGGATGTCTCGGGGGACACAGATCTAAGTGTGGAGGATTACGCCAGAGAGGTTTTGGCGGGCGGGTTTCCAGGCTGGTGGAATGTAGAAGGAAGAGGGCGCAGTCTCCTTCTGGATGGTTATGTTCACCGTCTCTCTGAACACGATTTTCCACTGGCGGGCCATCGGGTGGGTAACCCGGCTGCCCTTCGACGCTGGCTGACCGCCTATGCGGCGGCGGTCTCTACAACCGCTTCATATGAATCCATCCGTGGTGCCGCTACTTCGGGTGAAGGGGACAAGCCTGCCAAGACGACCACGCTGGCGTATCGTGACACGCTGGAGGCGATGTGGGTGCTGGATCCGCTACCGGCCTGGCTTCCGGTGGGTAGCCATTTGAGCAGGCTCAAGCGAAGCCCCAAACATCATCTGGCGGATACTGCTTTGGCGGGGCGATTGTTGAACATATCTTTCGACATGCTCATGGGCGGAGGTTCGGCCACCTATCGGGGAATGCCGCCGGGGTCAAGGGATCGGTTGGGGTCTTTCTTTGAGTCGCTGGTAGCCCACGACCTGCGGGTGTATGCGCAGGCCTGTGATGCTCGAGTATTCCATATGCGCACTTGGAACGATCAGCGTGAAGTGGATATTGTCGTCGAATATGAAGGGAGGGTCATACCGGTGGAGGTCAAACCCGGCACCGAGGTAACCCGCCAAAACACCCGCCATATTCGCTGGTTGCGTGATCGGTTGGGGCCGGGGGTGATTGATGCGATGGTCGTCACCACCGGAGATAGGGCCTATCGTGATGACGACGGAATCGCCATAGTTCCGGCGGCCTTGTTAACCCCTTAATCGTTCAGGAGAGGATTAGCTGCGTTTAGTAGCTCGGTTGCGCCCACGGCGGTGATCTTTCCGGCAAGAGGGAAACGATGCCGTCCGGCGTGAACGACCACCAGATGGTCGAGGTACAAGTCGTTGAGGGCGATTCGCATGGATCGGGTGGTGGACGGGCGCTCGGTGCGTTTGATTTCGAAACCCACCACCCTTCCCTCTATTTCCAGCCGAAGATCCAACTCCGCCCCTCCGTGGGTAGCCCAGTAGCTGGGGTAGGAGTTGGGGTAACGGGCCAGAAGCTGCTCGATGATCATCCCCTCCCAGCTTGCACCCAGCATGGGATGGCGCTCCAGTTCGAGCAGGCTTCCAATGCCGAGCAGTCGGTGCAGAAGGCCGGAGTCTCGAATGTAAACCTTGGGTGCTTTGATCTGGCGTTTGCGAAGGTTGACGAACCAGGGGGGGAGTTGCCGTACCAGTAGGGCATCGGAAAGGGCATCCACATAACGGCGGGCGGTGGATTCGGACATTTCAATAGATCGAGCGATACCGGCCCCGCTCCAACGTTGTCCGTGATAGTGGGCCAGCATGGTCCAGAATCGCCTCATGGTATTGGCCGGAAAACGAAAGCCAAGGCCCGCCAGGTCGCGCTCCAGGAAGGTGCGGATGTAGTCGTCTCGCCATTGGTTGGAGTCCATTTCCCTGGGGCTTAGAAACGATTCCGGCAAACCTCCTCGGACCCACAGATTCTCCAGCTGATCAGCGCCGACATCTCGTAGGCGGAATCCCGATAGCGATACGAAGGTAACCCGACCGGCTAATGATTCCGAGGCAAGACCAACCAGATCCGGCGAGGCGCTCCCCAAGATTACGAACCGCCCTGGGCGGCGGTTCTCGTCCACCAGCACTCGGAGGACCGGAAAGAGATCCGGCATGTGTTGGGCTTCATCTATCACGATGGTTTCGCCCCGATCTCGGAGTACCAGTCCTGGTTCGGCCAGGCGATTCAGATCACGGTAATCTTCCAGATCGAAGAACGCCGCCGGAGATGGCTGGACTACCCGCCTTACCAGGGTGGTTTTTCCGGCCTGACGAGGACCGGTCAGAAGGGTTATCGGTGCGCGCGCTACGGCCTCCCGCAATGCCCTTTCTTCGTCCGGCCGAGCTATGGCCATCCGTACCCTCCTAGGAGTTTGTACTTGAAAATCTGTTACCTTAAGCCAGGATTTCAAGGATTATACCCGGATACGGAAGGCCAGGGGATGGGTTTGGTTTTATCCCGTTTATTCGGATAGTGGGCAGATCAGCTCGACTATGACACCTTGATGGAAGTCGCCACTTCCCGAGCATATCCGTCCCTCGCCGTTCGAGGCGGTGTAGCAGCTGTTACCCGAGTACAGCGCCAGGGTTAGTACCGGTACGGCGGCTGTCGCTGCTTTTGCCAACCACAGCCCCCCACCTCTAAGTCCCGACCCGGTTGATGTACCCAGAGGGCCGGGCTCGAAAGCCAACTCCACGCTGATCTCTTCGGATGCTGCCGCCATGTTGTGATGGATGCCCACCCCGGAATCTTCCACCCTTGCCACGATCCTTTGGTTACAACGGAGCAGCGATACGGTGCCTGCTCCCGGCCCGGAATGCCTTAAGGTGTTGTCTAGCAACTCCTCAACAACCGCCTCTACTTCGCCCAGGTCGATTAGCTGGTCGGCTTCACCCCACATTGTGATCATGGCATTCTGTACCTGATCGGCGTTTTCGCTGTTGAACGAGGAGGAATACAGGGTGTGCAACTCGTTCACGGGGTTCGGATTCGCCTTCGGGGGTAGGCCGGAGGGATGGCTGCAATAGTAATCAGCGTATCCACCAGGTGATCCACATCCCTCAGCGCCTTGTTTCTGGCATGGGGAACTCCGGTTTGCAGATCAACGGTCGAATATTGCCAGTAGCGATTTCGGTGCTTTTTGCCTGCCATGAGCATCAGATAGGGCATATGGCCTTGGTTTTCGACATAGGCGGTGGCGGCCAGCACCTGACAGGGCAGATGCTTGCTTGGTTTGGCGCTGATGCTCATCGGGGAGCCGTGGGCCCAGTTGTGTGCGCCCTTTTTTACCAACCAGTCCAACCACTCGGCCGCTTCCCGTTGGGCGGCTTCTTTGCTCCGAGGGTCCGCGTCCGGTATATGGGGATTCACATCACCCAGAATAACTTCGGTCGTGGGGGTTTCTGCGATGGCAAGGCCCTCCGAGAAATCCGCGCGGTGGGAAGGTTGGTGGCGGGAGGTTTTCGTGCGTTCGTCAGGTTGAGGGTTGTTCGTCAGCGGCCCATCGGCGAGGGGGCGGCGGTTATCCGGTTTGGGCGATCCCTTCGGCGGGGGCCGGAACTTCTTGGGGCTGTCCCCGAGTCTCCCCAACCCTTTCGGCCAGCCCGATCACTACAGTCGTAAGGGTGCGTATATCTTCGCGGAGTGCGGCATCTCCGTCTTGGATCTCTCTACGAACCTCGGCAAATCTGGTGTCGATTTTGGTGTCAAGTTTGCTTAGTCCGTCGTCTATTTTCTTGATGATGGAGCGGTAGAGGAGGAGTATTGTGGTGAAGAAGCTGATTACTACGCCGACGACTCCGGCTGCTGTATAGATGAGC
>VXMP01000053.1:4314-22638 GCA_009841075.1 Acidimicrobiia bacterium
TGGGGGGATGACTGTGGTGGCGGTGGCTTCCTCGACTATGGCGGGTCCGGCGAGGGCGCATTCCGGCCTCAAAGCCTCTCGGTGGTATCGGGCGGTAGGGTGGAGGCCGTCTTCGAACAGGACGGGTGTGGTTTTGGAGGGAGTGTCGGAGGGATTATCGGGCTGGTAATCGGGCTTGAGAAGCGGCCGACCCACGTTACCCAGGGCGGTGATTCTTAGGTTGACGGTCTCCAGAGGGGCATCCGGGTTGGAATGGCCGTAGCGGGCGCGGTAGACGCTCTCGAAACCGCGCCGCAGATCATCCAACCGGAGGCCCTCCTCTTCACGAGAATCTCCGCTCGGAAGGGTGATGGTCAGGGTGTGCTCCTGGCCTTTATAGCGCAGGTCCAGACGCCGGATCAGGGATATTTGATCCTCAGGGACACCTTCACTGTGTAGGGCGGCGAAGGCGGACCTACCCATCCGGGCCAACCGGTCCGTCAGGTCGGCGAGGTCAAGACCGCCGAAGTCTTGAAAGTATGCCTCGCTGAAGTCTTGACGAACCGCCGACTGAAGCATTCCCCAGGCTGAGAAGCCGCCCGGGTGGGGAGGGACGATCACCTCGGCGATTCCCAGCTCTTGGGCGAGGGCGGCGGCGTGCATGGGCCCGGCCCCGCCGAAAGCCACCAGGCTGAACCGGGCAGGTTCGATCCCTCGCTCCACGGTCAGGGTTCGGATAGCTTGCGACATCTTGGCGTTGATCACCTCGATTATCCCTAGGGCCAAACGCTCTCCGTCCAACCCCAGGGATCCTCCCAGGTCTTCCAGGGCGGCTTGGGCGGCACCTTCGTCTAGGGTCAGGTTCCCGCCCAGGAAATAGTCGGGGTCGATCCTCCCCAGAAAAAGGTTGGCGTCGGTAACGGTGGGCGAGCTACCCCCGCGCCCGTAACAGACCGGACCCGGATGGGCACCGGCGCTCTCCGGCCCCACCCGTAGACCTCCGGCTTCCTGATAGGCGATAGACCCTCCGCCCGCTCCGATGGTGTGGATGTCCACCACCGGCATCAGCACCGGCAGGCCTTCCAAAAGGGCCGAAGGGGAGCTGTCGGCCTGACCGTCGGTGATCAGGCTGACATCGAAACTGGTCCCGCCCAGGTCGATACAGATCAGGTTGGGTCGGCCCAGCACCTCGGCCAGCGCCATGCCTCCGGCCGCCCCGCCCACCGGGCCTGACAGAAGGGTCTGCAGAGGGCGCTCGGACGCCGTTCGGGCGGAGATGATGCCACCGTTGGACTGCATGACCCGCAAAGGGGCGGCCATTCCCCGCTCCACGAGTCGGCCCGACAGGTCGGTCAGGTAGTTCGAGACGGAGGGGGCGATGTAGGCGTCCATGACAGCCGAAGCAGTCCGTTCGTATTCTCTCCATTCGGCGGCTATCTGGTGGGAGAGCGAAAGGGAAACGCCGGGCACCATCTCCCTCAGGGCCTGGGCGGCGGCCAGCTCATGGTCGGGCCGGAGGTAGGAGAACAGGAAGGCTATGGCCACCGAACCCGCCTGCTCCGAGCGTATGTAGTCGGCCGCCCGTTCCAGATCGTCATAGTCCAGGGGGGTCAGTTCCTCGCCCTGGAAGGAGAGCCGGCCGCCGATCGGGATGATATCCCGCCTGGGCAGAAGGGGTGCCGGTTTGCGGTAGCGGATGTTATACATGTCTAAACGGTTGCCTCGGGCGATGTGATAAACGTCGCTTACCCCTCGGGTGGCCAGGAGGATCACCCGCTCTCCCCGTCTTTGGAGGAAGGCGTTCAGGCCGACCGTTGAACCATGTACGAACGACTCGACCTGGGAAGGGTCTTCGACTACCGGCTCCAGGGCGTCTATAACACCACCGGCCAGGTCATCGGTCCGGCTCGGTGCCTTGGCGGTGGTATACCGGCCCACCCTCGGGTCGTAGACCACCACGTCGGTAAAGGTCCCCCCGATGTCGGTTGCCACCCGGATCATTTAGCCGTGGACTCGTTTCCAGCAGGCCACGCGATGTCCTCCTCCTATGTCATCCAGTAGCTGAGGGGTGGTGGCGCATATGTCTTCGGCGATGGGGCAACGACCGTATAGAGGGCAGCCCGGTGATCGATCCAAGGCGGAAGGTTGCTCGCCGGTCAGGTAGACGTGATCGGTCCTATAGGAAGGATCGGGACGAGGAGCGGCCTTGAGCAGGGCTTCGGTGTAGGGATGGCGAGGCGAGTCGAAGACCTGGGCGGCAGGGCCGGATTCGACCACCTTGCCCAGATACATCACCGCCACCTCATGGGCAATGTAACGCACCACCGTCAGGTCGTGCGAGATGAATAGATAGGCGATGTTCATTTCCTCCTGCAACGATTGCAGCAGCAGCAGAATCTGGGACTGGACCGACATGTCAAGTGAGGAGGTGGGTTCGTCCAGCACGACCAGGGCTGGTTTGGTGATCATCGCCCGGGCAATGCCCACCCGCTGGGCCTGACCGCCGGAGAGCTCGTGCGGATAGCGGCGGGCATGTTCCGGGCTGAGGCCCACCCTTTCCAGCATGTCGGTCACCTGCTCGCCGACCTCCGCCTTGGAAAGGTTCTGGTGCAGCAGCAACGGCTCGGACACCGTTCTCCCCACGGTCTGCCAGGGAGAGAGGGAGTCGTAGGGGTCCTGGAAGACGATTTGCATCCGGGCTCGGATCTCCTCCAAGGAGGCCGCCCGCATCTCGGTGATGTCGATGCCTTCCAGGAGCACCATCCCTCGGGTGGGCGGAATCAGGCGCAGGATGAGCCTGGCCAGGGTGGTCTTGCCAGATCCCGACTCTCCCACCACGGCCAGGGTTCTTCCAGGGGCGATAGAAAGGCTTACCTCGTCAACGGCTTTGAGGTTGGATTGCCGGAATCCGCCGGTGCCGATCCTGAAGATCTTGGTCAGATCACGGACCGTCAGCGTGTTGTGGTGGGCGTTCATGGCCCTACCTTTGCCGAGGTGATCGGATGATGGCAGAAGGCGGACTGTCCTTGGTTCTCGGTCAAAGGAGGCTCGGTCTCGAAGCAGGAGGAGTCGGCTCGGAAGCAGCGAGGTGCGAATGCGCAAGCGGCCAGGTCGTCTCCAGGATTGGGTACCCGACCAGGGATTTCCTGTGGGGCACCCCCCGAGTCCAGTGAGGTGGCGATCGAGACCAGCTGGTTGGCGTAGGGGTGGAGAGCTTCCCTATAGATTTCGGTCGTTGGCCCCAGGTTCACCACCCGACCGGCATACATAACCGCCACCCGGTCGCAAACGTCCGCCACCACCCCCAGGTCATGGGTGATAAGCATTCCGGCGGCGTTTCGTTCGGCGATCAGCTCGCCCAACAGGCGAAGGATTTCGGCTTGGATGGTTACGTCCAGTCCGGTGGTGGGTTCGTCGGCGATTATCAGATCCGGTTCACCGGCCAGGGCGATAGCTATACAAACCCTCTGGCACATCCCTCCGGACAGCTCGTGGGGAAAGGACTTATACACCCTCTCCGGGTCGGTGATACGGACCGAGCGGAGCAGTTCCAGCGCGGCTCTTTTAGCCTCCCGTCTTCCCGTATCGCGCAGGCGGCGGAGGGTGTCGGAAAGCTGTTTGCCCACCCGGAACACCGGGTTGAGGCTGCCGCGGGGTCGCTGGGGCACAAAGCCGATCCTTTTTCCTCGGGCGGCCTGACGGGCTTTGGGAGGAACGAAGTCTTGGCCGTCGAACGTGCACGACCGGAAGGAGACCGAGGCTCCGGCGGGAAGCAGATCCAGCACCGAACGGGCGGTCATCGACTTTCCGGCCCCGGTTTCGCCCACCACTCCTAGTATTTCCCCTGGATAAACCTCCATGTCAACCCCACGCAGTATGGGAAGCCCTTGGATCCCCACCTCCAGGCCACGGACTTCCAATAGAGCGCTCAACGTGATTTCCTGCGAGTGGGTTCCACCAGGTCGGCGACCGACTCGCCGATCAGGCTGAGCGAGAACACCGTGATGGCGATGGCCATGCCCGGGAACACCGAAATCCACCAGCGTCCCCCCACCACCATTTCCTGGACGCCTTCGGAGATCATCGCTCCCCATTCCGGTTCGGGAAGGGGAACCCCCAGGCCGATGAAGCCGAGGGCGGCGGTGAGCATGATCGCCCATCCGCAGCTGATGGCTGCCTGGGTGGCGACCGTGCCGATCGTTCCCGGGGCTATATAGCGCAGCATGATCCGGATTCGGGAGTTGCCCACCGCCCGTCCGGCCTCGACATAGGCGTGTTCACGGAGCGAGCGTACCTGCGCCCTGACCAGACGAACGAAGGTCGGAACACCCACAATCCCCACCACCAGGATCACGTTGAACACCCCTTCGCCCAGGGCGGAGAGCACCCCTATGGCCAGCACGAAGGCGGGGAAGGCCTGGATGATGTCCAAGCCCCGCATGGTGATCGAATCCAGCCATCCTCCTTTATAGCCGACTATCAGCCCGATCGGATGTCCGATGAGGATGGAGAGCGACACGGCGGAAACGGCGATCAACAGGTCGTAGCGGGCGGCGTAGACCACTCGGGAGAAGATGTCGAAACCGAGCTTGGCGGTCCCGAACCAATGCTCGGAGGAGGGGGGGAGAAACTGGCGGCCGAAGTCGATGGCCAACGGATCGTTGCGGGCTATCAAGGGAGCGGAGATGGCCACGGCCACCATGAAACCGAACAGGATAAGCCCCACTATCAGGCGGGAATCGAACCGTTTGGTGTTCATTTCAGCCTCACTCGCGGGTCGATCATCGACTGCACCAGATCCACCACCAGAAACACCACCATGTAGGTGACCGCCGACAGCAGCACGAACGCCTGGATAGCCGGATAATCGGTGGTGGTTAATGAGTTGATGGCGTAAAGCCCCACCCCGGGCCAGGAAAACACCCGCTCCACCAACACGGCTCCGCCGATCATGTAGCCGGCTATCAGGCCGGTCATGGTCACGGCACCGGGGAGGGCGTTGCGGAGCACATACTTGAGGTAGAGAGGCAGCCCTTTGAGGCCGGCCGCCTTGCCGAATGCTATGTAGTCGGAGTTGAGTACCGACAGGGTGGCGTTGCGGGTTAGCCGCAGGATCGGCGCAACAGCCGGAAAGCCCATTGCAACCATAGGCAGGATGATGTGGGAGACGGCGTTACGGAAGGTCGCCCACTCTCCGAGCAGAAGGGAGTCGATCAGGTATAGGCCGGTGGGTCCGTCGGGAGGTATGGCGGTGATATCAAGGCGTCCGACCGGCCCCGGCAGCCAACCCAGAAACACGAAGAAGATCAGCAATAGGATCAGGGCCAGCCAGAAGTCCGGTATGGCTACCCCGAGGGTGGAGATCAATCGGCAGAACTTGTCGATCAGCTTGCCGCGGCGCACCGCCGCCCAGATCCCCAAGGGAAGGGCGACTATCAGGGCAAACAGCATGCCGGCCCCGACCATTTCGATGGTTGCCGGGAGTCGGGCACCGATGTCTTCCGCCACCGAGAATCCGGTTCGGATCGACTCGCCCAGATCGCCTCGGATCAGCCCGCCTCCGCCGTCCTCTCCCAGGCAGGTCTGTCCGATCATGTAGACGCAGTACTGCAAGGGCAGAGGTTGGTCCAAACCCAGCCGATCACGGATGGCCTCAACCTGGGCTTCGGAGGCTTGGATACCGGCATAAAGGCGGGCCGGGTCACCGGGAAGGGCTCGGGACACGATAAAGGCCAGCAGGGTTACCCCGATCAGGATGGGTATCAGGGCTACCAGCCTTCGGGCTGTGTAGGAAAGCATGGCTGCTTAGTTCATCGCCTTCCCGAGGCCTTGCCGGAGCAACTGCCTCATTTATGTGAGAAGCCGCCGGATCAGCGTTTTACCGACCCGACGGCTTCCGATTCGTCTCTTTATATTGAGCTACTGCCGGGCGATCAGGTTGCCTTGGTCACGTAGAAGTAGCGGTTGATCTGGTCAGGTCGCCAGATGAACCCTTGGACGTCCTGGCTGGAGGCCACAATGTGATGGGGCTCGGCCAACCAGACCGCCGGGGCGTCGGCCAGCATCAGCTCCTGAACATCATGATAGAGCTGGGTCCTGGCCGGATCAGACGGGCTCAAGAACTTGGCGGCGTTCAGTTTCTCTGTTACCTCCGGGTTCTCATAGTTGCTCCGCATAGCAAAGGCGTTCGGCTCCCAGAAGAGCTCCATGTGGTATTGGGGCTCGTTCACCCATGAGCCTGAACCGAAATAGAACAGGAAAAAGTCCATCGGGTTGATACGGTTGCCGTCCTCATCTTGGGCGAAGATGTTGTCGCCGAACTGACCGGAGTCCAGCCTTACGATGTTCACATCAATTCCGATCTGGGCCAGGGAGGCCTGAACCACGATGGCCAGCTCAGGCGCGAACGCCAGTGTTCCGTCTATATAAAGATCGGTGCTGAAACCGTCGGGATAACCCGATTCGGCCAACAGCTCCCGCGCCTTGTCCAGGTCCTGGCTGTAGAACGGGGCGTCCGGGTCGAATGCCGGAGTGGTGGAAGGAATCGGCCCTCCGCCTCGACTGGCCGCACCGAAGTAGACGCCATCCAGCACGTCATCGTAGGGATAGGCGTAGGCGATGGCCTGGCGGACATGCTGGTCGTCGAACGGGGCCCGGGTCGGGTTCATGTACATGACGGCCTGGTTGTTACCGCCCACCGTTGTGACCTTCACGCCCTGTTCGCGGAGGTCGGGGATGGCGGTTACCGGTACTGCCTCGGCGAAGTCGATCTCTCCTGCAGTCAGCAACGCAGCCTGCTGGGCGGAGTCAGGGATCACCCGAAGGATGATCTGTTCCGCCTGGGCCGGGCCGAGGAAGTAGTCGTCATTGCGCTTCAACACGATCTGAACGCCGGGTTCCAGCGACTCCAGATAGAAGGGGCCGGTTCCCACGTCGTTGGTCTTCAGATATTCATGCGCCCACGGGTCGTCCTCGGTGGCGTTAGCTATCAAAACCTCCGAGTCATAGACCGTGACCCCGGCGTTTGAAAGCACGTGCAGCGGGAAGGGGGTGGGCTTGTTGAAGTCGAAGCGGATGTGATGGTCGTCGATTACGGTGATGGCGTTTTCGATGTCGGATTCCGAACCGAAATCGTACAGACCGATCACAGCATGGTCGAACCAACCACCGGCGTCCAGATGGGCGGCCCGATGGAAGCTCCACTCCACGTCCTCGGCGGTCATCTCGTTGCCGGTGTGATGGAACTTGACGCCCTGACGCAAGGTGAAGATCACCGAGGTGCAGTCCTCGTTGAAGTCCCAGCTTTCGGCGAGCAGGCCTTGGGGACGGGTGGAATCGGCCACCAACACGCCGTTTTCGTTCTCGACCAGGTGGAAGGTGGTCAGCTGGTCATACATGTTGGCAACCATCTCCGACGCACGGGCCTCGAAGTTCCGTCTCGGGTCGATGGTCGAAACATCACCGCTGATCGCCCGGACGATGGTCATTCCGGCTACCGGCGCTACCCCGAGTGGAGGTGCGGCTTCCGGTTCCGGAGCACAACTACCTTCACCTCCGGCCAGCTCTATTCCTGTCACCGCAGCGGTGGTGGTCACCTGTTCCTCGTCAGGAGGCTCCTCCATCATCGGCTCATCTTCCATCATGGGTTCGTCGTCGACCATTGGCTCGTCGTCGACCATTGGCTCGTCGTCCATCATGGCTTCGGTCGTGGTAGGCGCGGCGGTTGTGGCCGTGGTGGCCGGCGCATCCGCCGTGTCGTCGTCACCGTCACCACAGGCGGCGGCGACCAACGCCATCACCGCCAGCATGGCGACCCATACCCGGAACTTCTTCATGCGTTTCCCTTCGTTTGATTCTTGGGGAGGAGGGATGGTCGGGGTCTGATCTCAGAACCGACCGGGGGGTAGGCCCTCCGCCAAAACCTACCGCATCCTATCCTAACCCGGTTGGCGTGACCGCGCCGGATCGGATGGCAGGCTCTATTCGGCGGGTTTACAAATTTCTCCTTTAGAAAAGTAGAAATCGAGGCTATAATCTCCGTAATGGAAGGAGAATATCGGGAAGACGCGGCCGGTAGGGAGCCATTGCTACATCAGGCGTTCTTCGAGGCGATCGCCGGTTCGAATGAATTGTTGGCCGGATTCACCCCCAGGCGAGTTGCGGGCCGGGTGTCTTTCCCTGGTAAGGCCACGGCGGTGGTGGGAATCCGGCGGGCCGGCAAGACGACTTTCATGCACCAGCTGCGGGCGGAGCGGGCCGAAGCCGGGACATCTCTAGGGAACCTGCCGATGTTATCGCTGGAAGACGAGCGCTTTGCGGGCATGGAGGCTGCCCAACTCGGCCGGTTGATCGACGAGTATATGGATCGACAGCCGGCTTCAGGATCGGGCAATGGGAGGATCATGTGGTTCCTCGACGAGATCCAATTGGTGGCCGGTTGGGAACGGTTGGTGCGCCGACTACTCGACACCGGGGAAGTGGAGATCTGTGTCTCCGGTTCATCCGCGGATTTGCTTTCCCGCGAGATAGCCACGGCGCTGCGCGGCCGCGGTTGGCCGGTCTTGATACATCCTTTCGGGTTCGACGAAGCCCTGCGCCATCGGGGTGTTGTGCCATCTTCCGACCCGGCCCTATGGAGTCGTTTGGAGCGAGCCCAGGTTGAGGAGCGGTTCGTAGAGTGGCTTACAGGCGGCGGTTTTCCCGAAGCGCAGGATCTGGATATCGGTACGCGCCGGCGGTTGTTGAGCGACTATGTGGACGTGGCGATCCTGCGAGACTTGGTAGAAAGGCATCAGGTGGGCAATGTGGCCGGTCTGCGGCGGTTGGTACGCCACCTACTGGGCAACGCCGGGTCGCAGTTCAGCGTGGAGAAGTTCCACCGAGTGCTTAGATCCCAGGGCATCGCCATCGCCCGCGATACCGTCCACCAACATCTCGCCCATCTCCAGGACTGCTTTTTGGTGCGTACCGTGTGGATGGAATCACGCTCGGAACGCCAGCGGATGGTAAACCCACGTAAGGTGTATCCCGTTGATACCGGTCTCATTCCGGTTTTCGATCGCTCCGGACGGGCCAACCTCGGCCATGCGCTGGAGGCCGCCGTTCTGGTCGAGCTGGAACGACGCCGATCCGAGACAACCTATGTACGCACTCCAGATGGCTTTGAAGTTGACTTCCTGGCGCGCCACGAAGACGATACCGTTGAGCTGGTTCAGGTGTGCGCCGATGCCTCGGCCGACTCCACTGCAAATCGGGAGTTGCGTGCTCTGGCTGCGGCGGGAGCTATGTTCCCCAACGCCGTAAAACGCCTGCTCACCCTGAACCGCCGCGGCCTACCTGCTCGGACACCCGCCGATGTTATAGCCCAGCCCGCCTATGAGTGGATACTCGGCAGGTGGACTTAAGGGGAGTCTCCGGAGGCTTCCAGATGGGTTCGTGCCCGGTCGACGAAGCCTGCCATCTGCGCCCGGGTGGTCAGGCGGTCGGGACAGAAGTTAAGAACCGAATCGGTGCTACACCCTCGGGTTATCCCGATCGACAGAATGGCCTGGATGTTGTCGGCATGAGTGCTCTCCGTAGGCACATCCTCAAAGAGGGTCGGTATAGCAACGGGTTCCAGATTTAGGGCTCGGGCCAGGAAGCTTGCCATCTGGGCTCGGTTCACCGGGTCTTCGGGGCAGAACATGGTCCCTTCGGCGTCGCATCCCAGCGTCACCTCCAGCTCGGCGAGGCGCTCCACATAAGGTGCCCACCAGATCGAGTCGTCCACGTCCATGAAACGCGACCCATCGGTCGGCCCGGTTTCGACCCCGTCCAGGAGGCGAACCAGCCACACGGCCATGGTGGAGCGGCTGATCGGATCGCCAGGGCAGAAGCGCTGCGGGCCGCATTCGGTGCCGGTCAGAAAACCGAGCTCCTGTAACGACCTTATTGAGGAGTAATGGGTGCGGGTGGGGCTCACGTCGGTGAAGTCGGGCACAGACGGTGGAGTGACTACCGGTTGGGGAGCCGGGGTGGGGGTACTCCTTGGAGCGGGGTTACTTCTTGGGGTGGGGGTAATACTTGTCCCGCCCCCGCCCCCTCCATCGGACTCGTTCACGTCCGTAACTTTGATGGTGACGGTGATGGTGTCGGTGCCGCCGTTCTGGTCGTCGGCGGTGATGGTGACGCTGTAGGTGGTTTGGGTCTCGTAGTCGAGGGGGCTTTTGGTTTGGAGTTGGCCGGTGGCGGTGTGGAGAGAAAAGTGGTTGGCACCGGTTCCGCCGATGCGGTAGGTGAGGGCGTCTCCGTCCGGGTCGGAGGCGGTTACGGCAGTGCCGATGTTGCGTCCGGACGGTGTGTTCTCGGCGACGCTACGGCTGGTGAACGAAGAAGAGAACGAGGGCAGTTGATTAGAAGGGATAATAGTAGAAGTTGTGGAGGAGGTGGAGGAGGTGGAGGAAGTAGAAGTCGTGGCGGAAGTGGAGGAAGTGGAGGTGGTAGTAGTACTCACCAAATCGAAGACCAGGGTTGCCAACGGCAGGTTCAGGTATTTTTCCTTGTTACGTATGCTGCTGATATTTGCCTGTGGGTCGGTATTCGTGCCACCCAGGTTCCAAGCCGAATTGGTTTTGGTGCCGGCGTCGTAGGGATAGAGGTCGATTTCCTTCTTGCTCAACCAACTCGATCCGCTGCGAAGCGAAACGCTGCTGATCCCGAGAAACTGATCCGAAGTCGGGGCGATCATCGTTAGGTAGGTAACCAGCGGGCAATCATCGGTCAGAGTTATGTTCGTACTGTCGCTTCCGGTCAGACCGTTTATGCCCAGGGAGGTGTAGGAGCAGGCGGTGCCAGCCTCGATAGCGTCATCTACTTCGCTTGCGAAGGTAGTGGTAATACCCAGTTCGGCGATCCAAGCCACTCCGTCGGTCGCCTTACCTCCCGATCTCCAGAAGGTCACCGAGCTGCCGTGGACTGCCCCGGCCAGGGTGGTGAAGTGCGCTCCTGCCGGCAGAGACGATGCTTTGATTTTGTCAGCCGTCCAGGAACCCTTGAAGGTCACCTTGTATTCCGCCTCTGATCCGGTCGTGGCTTGGCCGGGCAAAGTAGGCATGGTCATGGCTACCAAAGCCAGAGCTGCTACGAGCAAGATGGACGGATAATGTATTTTGGTTATTCGCCAAAGACTCATTTTCTCCACCTCTCGGATGGGGTACCACGATACAGTCACAACCGGTCGGGTATGCTTTGCGACCACAGAACTTTAGTCGTCCGGATATACCCTCTTTATGACAGTTGTAGACGGCGTTTGCCCGCTCATGACCGATCCCGAGGCCTGGGATCTTTACATCAAAGGCGGAGTGGACATTGCCGCCCCCACCGTGGCCAACTGGGAAACGCCGGATCAGACCCGCCAACTCCTGGAACAGTGGGCACGATGGACCACCGAAGACTCTCGCCTTAGGGCGGTCACCGAACCCTCCCATTTCGACCTGTTCCCCGAGTCGGGAAAGCTGGGCGTGATCATCCACTTCCAGAACGCCGCCCCCCTCGGTGACGATCTGGACAACTACCGGCGCTTTTATGACCTGGGCCTCCGAATGGTGCAGCTCTGCTACAACTTCGCCAACCGGCTCGGAGACGGATGCCTCAGCCGGGAAGACGGCCCGCTGACCTCCTTCGGACGCCAATCCATCCAGGAGATGAACCGCCTGGGGATCGTGGTAGACCTCTCTCACACCGGCCGCCGCACCACTTTCGACGCTATGGAAGTCGCCTCCGCCCCGCCGGTTTTCTCCCACTCCAACCCCGGTGCCCTTTGCCCGCATCGCCGCAACATTGACGACCATCAGATCAAAGCGGTAGCCGAATTGGGCGGCCTGGTAGGAGTGGTCACCTTCCCGCCTCTGGTCAAGCCGGGCGGCAAGGGAGGCACGGTGGCCGACCTGGTCAACCACATTGATTACCTGGTAGACCTGATCGGCCCCGACCAGGTAGGGCTGGGTCTGGACTTCTGCGAAACCAGCCCCGAGTTCATGGCCGAAATGATCGGATCAGGCGGATGGACGGTTGAGGACTATCCACCGGACACCGACCCCCGCCTGCTGGACCTGACCTCACCCACCGACATACCCAACATCAGGCAGGAGCTGATCAGAAGAGGTTACCCGGCCACCGCCATAGAAGGCATTCTCGGCCAAAACTGGATCAACCTATTTAAAAACGTGTGGGCCGGTGGCACTGGTTCTTAGTCTGGCCTGATTAAGCTAGTTTTATGACCATCACGATAGTCAGCACTCAGGAAGCCGAGATGCGACTGTCGGAGCTGATCCGCATGGTTCAGGAGGGCGGCGAGGTTGTGATTGAGAAGAACGGAAGGCCGGCAGCCCGGTTAATCGCCTGGCCACCGCCCCGTCCTGAACGCATCCCTGGTGCCTGGGCCGGAAAGGTCAAATACCACGACGACATCGTTGGATCCGATGAGGATGTTATCGCGATGTTTTCCGAATCGGCCGAAAGCGATACTGTATGAGACTGTTGGTAGACAGCCATGTGGCACTTTGGTGGCTTGAAGGGCAGTCTTCGCTGGGGCCTACCTGCCTGCGCCTCATTAAAAAGGCCGATCAGGTGTTTTTTTCAGCCGTAACGCTGTGGGAACTCGGGATAAAGAAGGCTCTCGGCAAGGTCTCCTTCCCGGACGGACTGGCGAACAGACTTGAGGCACAGGGGTTCGAATCCCTTTCGATCTCAGCGCGACATGCCGAACAAGCAGCTATTCTCCCCTTTCGCCACCGTGATCCTTTTGACCGGATGTTGGTTGCCCAGGCACAACTCGAATCTTTGGCTCTGATAACCGCCGACAATGCCCTTGACGACTACGACGTGGATCTAATCACGGCTTTGGAGTGACTCTGCTCCGAACCAGGCGGTGTTATCTAAGTCTGGGCTGCTTGAGCTAATTTTCTGTTAGTTGCCGGTGCCTATAGGTGCCGGGGTACCTTCCTGAGGCGGGGTAAGGATTGCCCGACGGGTCACATGGGCTGCTTGTTATTGTGATCCGCTGAGGGGCCGTTCCTGACACAAGCCACTAGCATGGTCACCCCCGTATAAGGAGTTAGAAGAATGGCGTTTGTAGGGCATAGGCGAATCTGGGCGATCCTGGCCGGGCTGGCGTTGCTGGCGGGAATCCTGGTTTCAACACCATCGCCGGCGATAGCACAGGAAACCGGTGACGAGGGATTCACCCTCACCATCCTGCACAACAACGACGGCGAGTCGAAGCTCCTTCCTGACGAGAACTCCGATCCTGGTGTAGCTCGGTTTGTGGCGCTTATGAAACAACTGCAGGCCGAGGCTTCCGGTACGGGTGTGGTGACGCTGACCTCGGGGGACAACTTCCTGGCCTCCCAAGAGCTGGGGGTTTCACTGGCTCGGGAGGGTGCTCTCTATGATTCCATCGCCCTGAGCGGTATCTACGACGCCATGGCCCTGGGCAACCACGACTTCGACCTGGGCCCCGAGGTGGCCGCACGGTTCATAACCGGCTTCACCCCGCCGGTGACCTTCCTGTCTGCCAACGTGGACTTCTCCGGAGAACCGGATCTGCAGGCCTTGGTGGATCAGGGTCTCATAGCGGGTAGCACGGTCATCGAAACCGGCGGCGAGCGAGTCGGCGTGATCGGTGCCGTCACCCCGATGCTGCCCAACATCTCCACTCCCCGCAACGCGGTAGTGTCTCCGGTCCTGCCGGCCGTGATCGCGGCGGCGGAGAGTCTGACAGCAGACGGAGTCAACAAGATCATCCTGGTCAGCCATCTCCAGGATGTAGACGAAGAGATCGAGCTGGTCGGGCAACTCTCCGGAGTGGACGTGGTGATCGCCGGAGGCGGAGACGACCTGCTTCGCAACGAAGGTGACACCTGCTTGGCCGATGAGGAAGCCGTGGCCCCCTACCCGATCATGGTGGAGGACGCCTCCGGGACGATGGTGCCGGTCATCACCGCCCCAGGCGGCTACCGCTGCATCGGCGAGCTGAACGTCACCTTTGACGCCGCCGGAAACGTGACCGCGGCGGAAGGGCGGTCGATAGGGGTGGGCTTCGACATTGAGCCCGATCCCACCGTCCAGGCCGAGGTCATCGAGCCCTTGGCGGCGGCGGTGGCGGAGATTGACGCCCAGGTAATCGGAACCAGCGAGGTGGCTTTGGACGGACGCCGACCCGGCATCCGCATCATGTCGACCAACGAGGGCAACCTGATGGCCGACTCCCTCCGAGCCACTGCCACCAACCTGGCCGATGAGTTCGGAACTCCGGTGCCTCATGTGGCGATCCAGAACGGCGGAGGCATCCGCAACAACTCTCTTATCCCGTCAGGAGAGATCACGGTCGGCACCACCTGGGACATCGCTCCGTTCAGAAACTTTGTAGTGGTAGCCGAGGTGTCACGCGAGACCTTCCATGTCCTGTTGGAGCAGGGTTTGGACCGTCTGCCCGGTGCCGGGGGACAGTTCGCCCAGGTGTCTGGGTTCACGCTCACCTACGATCCGTCCGCCCCGGCCCGGGAGATCGCCCGTGACGGCGACTGCTCCCTGGTCGGCAACCCGGGGGAGCGGGTGAGAGAAGTTGTCCATGATGACGGCACGGTCATCGTCAGCGATGGGCAGGTGGTGCCCGGCGATCCGGTCGTTTTGGCCACCATCGACTTCCTGGCGAACGGCGGGGACTGCTACCCGCTGGGCGATATCGCCTTCACCAAGCTGGGCGTCAGCTACCAGCAGGCGCTGGCCAACTACATATCAATGGACCTCGGGGGCGAGATAACGGCCGAGGATTACCCGGTAGACGGCGGCGGCAGAATCGTGGCTCTTGAGCCCGATACCACCGAGGTGACCGTCGGGGCGGGGGACTACCTGAGGAAGATCGCCATGTATCACCTCGGAGACGAAAACCGGTGGATGGAGATCTTCGACCTCAACAAGGATGTGGTCCAGGCCGACGGACGGTCCTTGACCCACCCCGATCTGATCCACATCGGCTGGGTTCTGCAGGTTCCCCCCATGTAGAGAGCCACAAGGCTGTCTCCGGCAAGAGCCGAGAAAAAACCCCGCAAATCCAAGTTAGTGCCTTGGATTTGCGGGGTTTCTAGGGGTTAGGGTTTCCGGTGTGATACCGAGAGAGATAACGCCTCGGCTGGTGAGCCTGTTCGAACAATATCCTTATTGTCACGGTTACCGGCCCACGCCAGGCGGGCAAGACGACACTATGTCGCAGCACCTTTCCGGAGCGGGGCTACACCAATCTGGAAGACCACGACGTTCGCGAGTTTGCCGAGATGGACCCGCGGCGCTTCTTGGCGCAGTTCCCAGACGGTGCGGTGCTGGACGAGATACAGCATGTGCCGAGGCTGCTGTCCTTTCTGCAGGTCCTTGTCGACGAAGATCCTCGCAACGGCCGGTTCGTGCTCACCGGTAGTGAGCAGTTCGGCCTAACAAACACGATCAGCCAATCCCTCGCCGGACGCACTGCGCTGCTTAGGCTCTTGCCCTTTACCCTGGCCGAGCGGGCCCAGACCGCCGCCCCCGAGGGGGTGGACGACATCCTCTATTCGGGGTGTAATCCGAGAATTCATGATCAGGGGCTGGATCCGAAGCAGGCGCTTGCCGACTACCTGGTGACCTATGTGGAGCGAGATGCAATCCGTATCGGCGGTATCCGCGCAGTCGCCGCGTTCCGGCGTTTCATCCGGCTGTGTGCCGGTCGGGTCGGCCAGTTATTGAACCTGGAGCGCCTGGGCTCGGACGCCGGCGTGTCGCACTCGACCGCCCGCTCCTGGTTGGAAGTATTGAGCGTAAGCGACATAGTTTTCCGCCTGGAGCCGCACTACACCAACCTTCGCAAGCGCATTGTTAAGTCGCCAAAGCTGTACTTCGTAGATGTTGGCCTGGCCGCCCACCTGATCGGCATCCGTAGTGTCGGCCAACTCGCCACCCATCCCCTGCGCGGCCAACTGTTTGAGAACGCCGTCATAGTCGAGGCGTTAAAGCATTCGCTCAACCACGGTCTCTATGCTGATCTATCATTTTTCCGCACCGGCGACGGTCTGGAATGCGACCTCCTCTACCCGACTTCCACCGGCCTCGCCGCTATTGAGATCAAGTTGGGGGCCACGGTCGCCGGTGCCTGGTTCAACCGCCTGAACCGCATCAGGCGCACCCTCCCCGAGGTTTCTTCCACCGCCCTCGTCTACGGTGGGTCCGACCGTCAACACCGGGCCGCCGGCCACGTCCTACCGCTAACCCGGTCTGCCGAGTTTCTGTCCACCCTTGACGCTCAGTTACCGAACCTCCCGCCAGACAGCCTTGACAATATTTCCTAGGAAACCGCGCCTGGATCTATATCTAAGACCTTTTCGGCTTGGTTCAGGCGTTGGCCTCCTTGTAGGACCGGGGCGAACAGGTCGCCGTTGCGGTCGAGGCGGTCCCAGATGGTGGCAATTGTCCAGTCGCCGGGGCGGATTGTGTCCAGCTCGGCCCAACGGAACGGAGTGGAAACCGGAGCGCCGGGCCGAGGTCTAACCGAATAGGTTGCGGCGATGGTTGCGCCCGCCCGGTTCTGTCCCGAGTCGATGAACACCTTTCCGTGTCGGTTGGGGATGCGGCGATCCATGGTGACATTATCCGGATTGGCTGATGCCAGCAGATGGCCGACCCTATGCACGAAGGTGCGCACCCGAGGGTATTCGTGAACCGGTTCCAAGGGAACGTAGACGTGGATTCCCTTCGATCCGGAGGTTTTCGGGTAGCTCTTGAGACCCAGGTGATCCAGAGCCTCCTTAAGTAGGCCGGCCACCGACACCACCTGATCCCAGGTTGATCCGGCTGCCGGGTCCAGGTCGAACACCGCATAATTTTGAATCTCGACCGAATCGATCCGTGACAGCCAGGGGTGGATTTCAACGCATCCCATGTTGGCCAGCCACATAAGGGACTCGGGTCGATCGGCGGTGACATACTCGATAATCCCGCCCCGATGAGAGGACGGGATGGGAGCTAGAGGCATCCAGGAGGGTTGATGGCCGGGGGCCTGCTTTTCGTAGAAGGATTTGGCAGATATACCGTCCGGGAAGCGGGCCATAACGATCGCCCGACCTTCCAAATGCGGGACCAGCATCCCGGCTAGGGAGGCGTAATAGGAGATCAGGTCCCCTTTGGTATATCCGTCGGGGAAGAACGGCTTGTCCAGGTTCGACAGCCGCAGCGGGTAGTGGTAGTCCAGCAGCCGAAACCTGGTTTTGGTCTCGGCGGCCCGAGGTACGGTAGGGAAGGCAATGGCTCCGCTTGCGACCGGACGCCCTTCCTTCTCGGATCGGGATAAAGAATCCAGACGGGCTTTGATTTCCGCTCCGATGGCTCGATGCGAAGGCATATGACGCGATTCGGAGATAACCGTTAGGCGGAATCCGGCCTGATAGGTGGCTTCCACCAGGGGATTAACCCGTAGGTCGCCCTCACCGTAGGGCAGATGACGGATCTCGCCTTTCTGGTCGTAAAGGACATCGCTGAAATGGGTGTGAAGCGGTTCGATTTTCCATCCGGCGAAGTTCTCTCGGACGAAACCGAGCACCGCCTCGAAATCCTCCACCGACCGAAGCCCGCCGCCGCTGATGGCATGAACGTGCGCCCAGTCAATGGTGGGTCTGACAAACCCATACTCCGATGACAGCAGGGAAATATCGCCCAAGCTGCCCATTTGGTTGGTCCGTCCGGTGGTTTCCAGGCCCAAACCCACCCCGATTTCTCCCACCTTGACCGCCAATTGGTCCAGAAATCGCCGCATGATGTCCATAAGCAGTTCGGGTTCCTGTCCTCGGCGGCTTCCCAGATGGGTGACCACCACTCCGGCCCCCAGCTCGGAGGCCAGATTCATGGTGTGCTCCAGAGCGCCTCGGCATTTTTTCGCCCGCTCCTCATCGGTAATGGTTAGAACGGCGAAGTAGGGGGCGTGAACCGACAACTTGATCCCCCGGTCGGCGGCTTTCTTCCCGAACGAGGAACAGCGTGGTTTGTTCCAGGGAAAGGACTTGGTGAAAGCCAGCTCAAAAGCCCCGAAGCCCTGTTCTAAAAGCCCGTCCAGAAACTCCTCATCCTCAATACCCGCCGGGGGGAGCCCGGAATATCCGTAGGTGATCACTGCTCAAGCCTATCGCTCGGCGAGGTTTGTAGACCCTGGAAGAGGCCCGGTCCTGGCCCTAATTTGTGCCTGAATTAAATCGATCAGATCGCTAGCCTTGCCTTGGGCCTGTAGCTCAATCGGCAGAGCAGCGGACTTTTAATCCGAAGGTCGCGGGTTCGATTCCCGCCGGGCCC
>VXMP01000025.1:0-6667 GCA_009841075.1 Acidimicrobiia bacterium
TTTGCTCCCTACACTGGTGCTATGACCGACCAAATTGAGACCCAAACCGGTTCGCAGGCTCGCCGCCAGGATCTGGCCATTGAAGGCATGACCTGTGGTGCGTGCGCCGCCCGGATTCAGCAGCACCTGCAGCAACTTGACGGAGTCGATGATGCCCAGGTCAACTTTGCTACCGGACGGGCCACCATCCACCACTCGGCCGGAGGCTCCGCCATCGCCGAAGATGTCCTCCGAGAGGCCATTGAAGGGATCGGCTACCGGTTGATCGACGCCGATGTGGACACCCCCGAAGCCGCCGAAAATCGACGTCAGGCCGACTTGGGCCGCCGACTGGTGGTGGCCGCAATCCTGACAGTCCCGATAATGACACTTTCTATGGCCTCGCCGCTGCAGTTCGGCGGCTGGGAGTGGCTGGTCGGGGCGCTGGCCGTTCCGGTCACGCTCTGGTCGGGTTGGCCTTTCCACCGGGCCGCAGCCCTCAACCTTCGCCACCGCGCCGCCACCATGGACACCCTGGTTTCCATGGGGTCGAGCGCGGCCTGGTTGTGGTCGTTGGCGGTGCTGCTGCTCAACTCCACCGGCGACCTCGACGGAGGGCACGTCTACTTCGAGACCGGCGCGGTGATCATCACCCTGATCTTGCTGGGGAAATACCTGGAACTACGGGCCAAACGGCGCTCCGGCGATGCCATCCGAGCGTTGGCCGACCTGGGTGCCCGTACCGCTCGCCTCACAGACGGCAGCGAGATCCCTCTGGACGAGCTGACGGTCGGCATGCGCTTCGTGGTGCGCCCTGGCGAGAAGATCGCCACCGACGGGCGCGTGGTCGAGGGATACTCGGCGGTCGACGAGTCGATGGTCACCGGCGAGCCGGTCCCGGTCGAGGTGGCCGCCGGCGACGACGTCATCGGTGCCACCGTCAACGCCAACGGCTCACTGGTGATCGAAGCCACCAAGGTCGGTGCCGACACCGCCTTGGCTCAGATCATCCGCCTGGTTGACCAGGCTCAGGGCGGTCGGGCGGCGGTTCAGCGACTGGCCGACCGGGTGTCGTCGGTGTTCGTGCCGCTGGCCATCGCCATCTCCGTCATCACTCTGGCGGGTTGGCTGGTTTCGGGTCGGCCGGTGCATGAAGCCTTCACTGCGGCGGTTGCCGTGCTCATCATTGCCTGCCCCTGCGCTCTGGGGCTGGCCACTCCCTTGGCCATCATGGTCGGCACCGGACGGGGTGCCCAGCTCGGGGTGATAATCAAGGGTGCCGAAGTCCTGGAAGACACCCGCGCAGTCGAGGTGATCCTCCTGGACAAGACCGGTACGATCACCGAGGGCCGGATGGAGATGTCGGGGTTGTCGGCACCCGGCCTGGAACCGTCTGAGAGCGAGCGGCTTCTGTCGCTGGCGGCCTCGCTCGAATCGCGCTCCGAGCATCCCATCGCCGCCGCCGTCGCCGCAGCTGTGGATCATCACCATCCCGTAGCCGATTTCGACAACCGCCCGGGTCTCGGGGTGACCGGACAGGTCAGCGACCCGGACCAGGGGCCGGTGGAGCTGCGGGTGGGACGGCGAGCGCTTTTCGACGAGATCCCGCCGGAGGTCGAGACCGCCGCCGCCGAAGCCGAGGCACGTGGCGTCACTGCCGTGCTGGTGGGCCGCCAGGCTCGAGCCGAGGGGGTTCTGTTGGTGGCGGATCGTCTGAAGCCCACTTCGGCGGGAGCTGTTCGAGCCCTCGGCGACCAAGGCCTGGAACCCGTGCTGGTGACCGGCGACAACCGGCGCACCGCTCATACGGTGGCCGCCGAGGTCGGCATCGCCGAAGTGATCGCCGAGGTTCTGCCTCAAGACAAAGCCGCCGTAGTCGAGCGTTTCCAGGCCCAAGGCCGGAGGGTGGCCATGGTCGGCGACGGCATCAACGATGCGCCTGCCCTGGCTCAGGCCGACCTCGGCATCGCCGTAGGTACCGGTACCGACGTGGCCATGGAGGCTTCGGACCTGACGGTGGTGTCGGGCGATCTTCGGGCCGTCGCTGATGCCATCGCCTTGTCGCGCCGCACGCTGGCCACGATCAAGGGCAACCTGTTCTGGGCGTTCGCCTACAACACTTCAGCGATTCCTCTTGCGGCCCTGGGCATTCTCAACCCGATGATCGCGGCGGGTGCCATGGGGCTCTCGTCGCTTTTCGTGGTGGCGAACAGCCTCCGATTGAGCCGATTCGCAGGCTATCGCGGCACCTGAAGCCGCTCAGACAAGCCGCTCCAAGTCCCGGCACTTATTGCAATTAGTTGCAACAATTCCTTCAGTGGGCTACTCTGCAGGGTTAGTTGAGCACTGACCCGGATCAAACGACCAGAGGAGTGCCTGTGAGCAGCAACCACAATCGCCGGCCTCCCGTTCAGCACGATCATTACCACTCTGACCACGACCATGACGGCCATGAGCATGATCACCACCAACACGGACATGGCCATGACCACAGTCACGGGTCGGGCCTGTTTGCATCCATAAAGCACGCACTGGTCCCACACGCCCACGACCACAGCGAGGCGATCCAGTCTGCCGACATGTCAAGCAGCCAGGGGATCCGCGCCGCCTGGATCGGCCTGGCGGGCATGATGGCGACGGCCGTGGCTCAGGTCGTGATCGTGGCGCTGTCCGGGTCGGTGGCCTTGCTCGCCGACACCATCCACAACCTCGGCCACGCCGCCACGACCATCCCGTTGATCGTGGCCTTCCGTCTCGGACGCCGAGCCGCCACCAATCGCTACAGCTACGGATACCGGCGAGCCGAGGACCTGGTCGGGCTGTTCATCGGCCTGATCATCCTGGTCAGCGTGGTGTTGATTTTCTTCGAAGCAATCGATGCACTGATCAATCAGCGCGAAGTCACCAACCTGGGCTGGGTGTTCGCGGCAGGAATCGTCGGGTTCATGGGCAACGAGGTCGTAGCCGTCTACCGCATCCGGGCGGGCCGCCGCATCAACTCCGCGGCTCTGATCGCCGAGGGTCATCATGCCCGCGTGGACGGGTTGACCTCGATCGCGGTGGTGTGCGGAGTGGTCGGGGTCTGGCTGGGCTTTCCCGAAGCGGATGCCATCATGGGCTTCATCATCGGGGTGTTGGTCTTCGGCATCCTCGTGGTCTCGATGCGGCCGGTGATGCGCCGGCTGCTCGACGGCGTGGAGGATGGTCTCATCGAGCGTCTGACAGCTGTCGTTGCGACAGTTCCCGGCGTGGAGAGCGTCGACCGCGTCCGGGCCCGGTGGGCGGGTCACCGCATGGAGTGCGACATAACTGTCCGAGTCGCCTCCCACCTGACCGTGGCGGAGGGCCACTTAGTCGCCGAGGAGGTGGAGCACGCCGTGCTTCACGCCGCGCCCAACATGGACGGTGCCGTTGTGCATCTGCATCCTGCGGTCGGAGATGAGGAACTGAAGGAGCTCCACGAGCTCTCCGACCATCACGCCAGCCGTGAAGCAAGGGAGGACTACCTTGCCCGAAGAGCTTGAGCCCCCTGCGGATGTCCGGTTCGGTACCCACCACTCCGGAACTGATCGCGCAGGAGATGCACCGGCGGATCCGCGCTGCCGGGCTGCGGATCACCAATCAGCGCCGCGCCATCTGCGAGGTTCTGGCCCGCAACGGCGAGGCCTTCCTCACCGTCGAGGAGATTCTTACCGCCGCAGCGGACCTAGCCGGCGGGATCGATCCCTCCACATGTCACCGCACCCTGAACGACCTGGCCGAAGTCGGTGTCGTTCACCACATCCATTTCGGCGCACAGCCAGGAAGATGGCATCTCACCCTCGATCACACCCATCAGCACTTGGCCTGCGAGACCTGCGGCACCATGACCCTGGTCCCGGCGGGCCGGTTCGAGGGCATCTTCGCCATGTTGCGCTCCGAATACGACTTTCACATCTCCATGCACCACTTCGCCATTCTCGGACAGTGCGGCCGTTGCCGGAGCATCGACCGGCACTCAGACGACTAGATGTAGAGGGCCCGGCCATGCTTGACCTGCCGCTCTTCGATACGACCGAGGGCTCGATTAGCGAGGCGCTCGACGGGCTCCCTGGCTATACGGCTTGTGTGAACGACCCGCCCTGGTCAGATTTGGCCTCGTCGCTGCCTTCACCTGAGCGGGTCATTTTGGCCTGGGACATGAACCTCGACCATCTCGAGTCGCTCATCGAAGGCGAAGGCGACTCCGAATACGTGGTGGGGATAGGCGGCGGCTCAGCCCTCGACACGGCCAAGTTCATCTCCTGGAAGACCGGCAAGCCGTTGGTACAGATCCCGACCATCACCTCTGTCGACGCCTGCTTCACCAAAGATGCGGGGATACGGGTAGACGGCAACGTAGCATACCTGGGCATGGTGATCCCCGATACCGTGGTGGTCGATATAGACCTGATCCGCTCGGCACCGGCTCATCTCAACCGGGCCGGCATCGGCGACATACTGTCCTGCCAGACCGGACTCTTCGACTGGAGGTTGGCGTCGGATCGGGGCGAAGGCGTCGCCTGGGACGACGGCTTGGCGGCGCTGGGATTCGAGCTGCTTGCCGAGCTGGATGAATACGCCGAAGAGGTCGCCGTTGTCAGCGAAGAGGCGGTCCGCCGACTGGTCTGGGCTTATCGGCGGATCGGTGCCGCCTGCCTGCAAGCCTCGCATTCCCGCTTTGAGGAGGGATCCGAGCACTTCCTCGGCTACGCCTACGAGTTTTACACCGGAGACCGTCAGATACACGGCGAACTGATTGCCATGTGCGTGGTGGCTTCGGCGTCGCTGCAAGGCGAGGGGCAACAGAAGGCAGCGGAGATCATCGCTCGCTCCAGGACGCGTGCCCACCCGGCTGATCTGGGTATTACCCGGGCGGCCTTCGATCGCTCGTTGCTCAATCTCGCCGGCTATGTGCGCCGACAGGACCTGGACTTCTCGATCATCGACCTCACTCCCATCGACCGGCAGGTTGCGGACCGGCTCTGGGAAGCGGTGAGCGCATTGCCCCGCCGGCCCCTGGATGAAGACCGCACAGATGAAATGAGGTTCACCCCATGAGTACCGGCCACAGCTCCGGAAGCAGGAGCAGAACCCGTGCCCGGCTGGTGTTCTGTGCCGGCTCCGAACCAATCTCCGACCAAAAGGTTCGGGCTGTTGAGGTGTTTGTATACCGCCATATCCCGCTATCTTGCACTAAGAAGCGGCAAACCAACCAAGAAAGGAGCATTGCATGAGCCACCTATTTTCTGGGAAGAAAAAGCTCTTGAGGCACCGATCGAGAATTGCTCTGGTAGTAGTAGCAATTCTCGCACTGGTCGCCGCTGCTTGCGGTGACGACGGCGACGACGAGCCGGCCCCGGCCCCAACCCAGGCCCCGGCCACAACCGAGGCCACTGCTCCTGCCCCCACCGAGCCCCCTGTCGAGCAAGTCGAGCTCCGCATGGCCTACTTCAACTCCGGCGGGCAGACCCAGATCGACTTCCGCGAAAGGCAGGCAGCCGAATTCAACGAGCTGCACCCCAACGTGACCGTGAGGATGGAGCCGATCTCGGACTGGCAGGTGACGATCTTGCCACAGATCGCCGCCGGTACCGCCGCGGACGTTATCTGGGGTGGCACCGACGACGGTTACGGGGGGATGGTGGCCGCCAACGCCTTCCTACCGATTCAGCCGTTTATCGAAGCTGACGGATACGACCTGTCGCCCTGGCCCGATAGCATGATCCAGCACTTCTCCGACTCCGACGGCCATCTGCTATTGCTGCCAACCACGAACCTGTCTTTCAACTTCCTTTACTACAACAAGGACATGTTCGACGCCGCCGGTATTGACTACCCGGATACATCCTGGACGGTCGACGACCTGATCGATGTCTCGCGCCAACTAACCATCTCGGGCGAGCAGTGGGGCTTGGGCTTCGCCTGGTCCGACCTGTACCAGACCTGGATGCGGATGTACGGCTGCGAGTTCTCCAACGATGCCACCTACCCGACCGACTACACCTACAACGATCCCGCCTGTGTGGAAGCACTCGTCGACCTTGATGGGCTGAGTCGCGAGGGCGTCATCAACTGGGAGCTTGGTGCCCAGTTCGGTGGCCTGGCACCTGGTGACAGTGCCGGAGAGACGGCCTTCTCGGGCGGTTACTCGGCGATGCTGCTCTCGGGCACCTGGGAGGCAGGCTCGATAGCCGAAAACTCCGGCGGTGCTTTCGAGTTCGATGCTGCTGCGGCCCCGCTGAAGCCGGGTGGCACCATTCAGGGTGCCGCAGAGGGCTACGGCGTCTATTCGGGCTCTGATAACCCCGAGTGGGCCTGGGAGCTGTTGAAGTTCATCGCCGGGCCCGAGGGCCAACAGGCCGAAGCCGAGCTGGGGCTGGGTACCTCGCCGATCGACTCGATCCTTGACGGTGCCTACTGCACCTCCGATGCTCCGCCGGCGAACAAGTGCGAAGTCGCCAAGATCGGTGCTGCCAACACCAAGTGGGAGCCCCTGACGGATGCCTGGGGCCCCGGTTTCTGGGATGTCATCACTCCCGCCACCGAGGGAGGCTTCACGGCGGGCTCTCCACCCGACTGGCAAGCCCTACTTGATGAGGCGGTTGAAACCTCGCGACTGGCCGGCCCTCTAGCCTGACCAGTTGACGAGCGGATCCGTTGAAGAGCG
>VXMP01000025.1:6767-22360 GCA_009841075.1 Acidimicrobiia bacterium
TGAAGAGCGCTGGTTCTATGTTTTCATCGCGCCCTGGCTGGTCGGATTCCTGCTTTTTGGTCTGGGGCCGATTCTCGCCTCGGTAGGCCTGGCCTTCACCGACTACAACTTCTCCGGATGGCCGAACTTCATCGGTCTTGACAACTTTGAGCGGATGGTCGACCCGGTGCAGGGTCCGCTGCTGGCCAAAGCCATCCGCAACACGCTCTACATTGCGCTGCTGGTCATCCCGCTGCAGATCATTATAGGTCTGGGGCTGGCGCTGCTGCTAAGCCAAGAGGTTCGAGGCATGCCGATTTTTCGCACCGCCTTCTACCTGCCCACGGTGGTGTCGGGCGTGGCCACGATTGTGGTGTGGATCTGGATCCTGGGCAGCGACGGCCTCCTCAACCAGGGTCTGCAGCTGATCGGGATCGACGGGCCGGTCTGGCTGCGGGACCCTTCCACGGTCAAGCTGGGGATCGTGCTCATCATGGTGTGGGGCGGTACCGGGGGGATGATGATCATCTTCCTGGCCGGCCTCCAAGCCATGCCTCGCGAGCTGCTAGAGGCCGCAGCCGTAGACGGGGCAGCCGCCTTCCGTCGCTTCTGGCACGTCACGTTGCCACTGCTCACGCCGCAGCTGTTCTTCAACCTGGTGATCGGCATCGCCGGCGGCCTCGGGGTGTTCACCGAGACCTGGGTCGTCTCCTCGGAGACCGGGCCCGGGGGCAGCGGCTCGCCGGCCAACCAGACCTTGACGCTGGTCATGTACATCTACCGCCAGCTGCTGCAGAACCTCCAGGTGGGATACGCCTCTGCTGTCGCCTGGGTGTTCACCGGAGCGATCGCCTTGTTGACGGCGATCCAGTTTTGGAGCTCGCGCCGCTGGGTCTACTACGACATTGAGAACTGATGGTCACCGGCAACCCTCCCACGCCTAGCCACACCAGGAAGCCCAACTTCCGCCGCCCCACGGGCCATAGTGCCAGACGGGTGGTTCTCTATCTGGTTCTGATCGGCTTGTCGTTCCTTTTTGCCCTGCCGTTCTTGTGGCAGGCCGCCGCTTCCTTCAAAACCAGCGCCCAGATCCTTGAGCCGGGCCTCAACCTCATCCCGGACTCTTTCCGGCTCGACAACTATTTGGGTGCCCTCGATGCGGTGCCCTTCAGCAGCTGGTTCTACAACTCGCTGATTATCGCCGTGTTGGGCACGCTCGGGGCGACCCTTTCGTCGGCGTTCTGTGCTTACGGGTTTGCGGTTTTGCGCGCCCGCGGCAGCAGTTTCTGCTTCGCCTTGGCGCTGGTCACGATCTTTTTGCCGTTTGAAGCTCTGCTGATTCCCGAGTACATACTGTTCTCCCGGCTCGGTTGGTTGAACACTCCGCTCCCGCTGATAATCCCCTGGTGCTTCGGCGGCGGGGCATTCAACATCTTCTTGATGCGCCAGTTCTACAAGGGGCTGCCGCGTGACCTGATCGACGCCGCCCGGGTTGACGGTGCCTCAGAGTTCCGCATCTTCTGGCGGATCATGCTGCCGCTGACGGTGCCGGCGCTTACGGTCGTGGCGGTATTCCATTTCATCTTCCTATGGAACGACTTCCTGAGGCCGCTGGTCTATCTCACCGACGTCACCGCCACCACCCTGCCGGTCGGATTGAGCACCTTCCTCAGCCGCTTCAGCCGCCAGTGGGCGATCCTCATGGCCGGTGGCTTCATGGCGCTGGTACCGATAGTCGTGCTGTTCGCGGTGGCGCAACGGTACATTGTCAAGGGCATCAACCTGACGGGCGTGAGGCGCTGATGGGTCACGGCGTCGCTTGACCCCCGGGGACTTGACGCGGTGACCGACTCGGCAATCAGTCGCCAAGCAGCCAGGGGAGCCCCCCATATTTCGCTGGCGGGAATGTGGGACATATGGCTGGGCCCCGGCGACGACGCCCTGGCCGGACTCCCCCCCGAGGGTGCCATCGAGTTGCCGGCCAACTGGTGGCTGCGCGGACTGGACCATGCCGGAAAAGCCACCTTCGCCCGAACCTTCGAGGTAGACGCGTCGGTAGGCAACAACCTGTGGCGGCTGCGCTTTGAGGGCGTCGACTACTACTGCCGGGTCTGGCTCGACGGTGAGCTGCTCGGCTCGCACGAGGGCTACTTCGAGCCCTTCTGGTTCGACCTGGCGAACTTGACGGCCGGAACGCATCGCCTGGTGGTGGAGGTCGACTCGCCACATGAGCCCTGGGGCACCGTCTGGCACATGCACAAGACCCTCATCAAGGGCGTATTCGGACATCACGACGCCCGACCGGGTGCCGGATGGAGCCGTGAAGGCCAGGCGCGCAACTCCGGAGGTATCTGGGCACCGGTCACCCTCGAAGCCTGGCCGGACCGGGTGATGATCGACCGCGTGGTTGTGCGGGCCCGCCCGGCGGGCCAAGAAGACCAGGCCGACGTCGACTTTTGCGGGACACTGACGGTTGCCGAGGCGGCCCCATCAGAAGTCACGGTTACGCTCACTTTGACCGGACCGCGTGACGGCGGACAGATGTCGGTTGAGGTGGCCGTGCCTTCACCGCCTGCGGGTTCGGCTTCACCTGCCCTGGCACCCACGGCCACCGTCGATTTCGAGGCTTCGGCCCGTCTGCCCCTGTCCGACCGCTGGACCACCTGGTGCCGAGGCCGGCCGATGCTCTATGACGGGCAGGTCACCGTCACCGCGAAGCACCCGGACGGATCAGCCGAGCAGAACGGCACAGGTGACGTACCCGCCACCCGCCGGATCCGCACCGGAGTTCGCTCCTGCTCTGTGGATGAGTCCTACCGCTGGTATCTGAACGGCGAAGAAATCTGGATCCGGGGCACCAACTACATCGGCACCTACTGGCCGAGCGAATACACCGAGAAGCGGATGCGCCAGGATCTGGAGCTGATCCGCGACGCCGGCATCAACCAGGTGCGGGTGCACGCCCATGTGATACCGCCGCAGTTCTATGACATCGCCGATGAACTGGGGGTGATGATCTGGCAGGACTTTCCGTTGCAGTGGGGCTACACCGACGACCCGGCCTTCCATGTTGAAGCCCACCGGCAGATGCGAGCCATGATCGGCCTACTGGGCAGCCATCCCTCGATTGTCGCCTGGTGTTGCCACAACGAGTCGCCGTGGGATGCTCCCTGGATGGCCGAAGAGTTCGGCGGCTCACACGACCCAGACCACAACCGCCGCCTCGACGAAGACCTGGAAGCCGTCGCCCGAGACACCGATCCCAACCGCTATGTGCATCGCAACAGCGGTACCGGCGACAGCCATCACTACGCAGGCTGGTATTTCGGGCATTGGGAGGATTTCGCCCAGCGCCCAGGTGGGCCGTTCGTCACCGAATACGGAGCGGCGGCCCCGCCCGACGTCGCCACTCTGCGCGAGATCATCCCCGTCGAGGCCCACGCCTACGACTCCGCAGAGGCGCGGCGCATCTGGGCGTTCCACGATTTCCAGCACAACGAGACCAAACAGCACGTCAAGGTGCTGCCGTCTGACGGCCTCGAGCGCTATGTTGCCGCGGCGCAGGACTACCAGGCGAACCTGATCCAGACCGCCACCGAGTCGTACCGGCGAGGCAAGGCCCGGCGGCCCGGCGGCCTGCCCGCCGACGGGGGACCGCTCATCACCGGCATCCATCATTTCATGGCGGTCGAGGGCTGGGAGGCCCTCACCTGGGCGGTCCTCGACCACAACCGCCAGCCCAAACCCGGATATCACGCCCTGCGCCGGGCCATGGCACCGCTGCTGGTATGTGTCGAGCTGCGCGACGGTGCCGAGAGGCCCACACCGAGGCCGCGGGCCGGGCGGGTCGTCAACCTGCGCTTCTGGCTCATCAACGATCGGGTCGAGCCGGTGCCCGAGTCGACCCTGTTCTGGAGTTTGCGGCCTATCTCCGATCACGTGGTGGCCGCAGACGGTGAGGGCACAGCCCCGGCGGTCGCCGAGGGGTCGCTGCCCGTAGTCGGTGCCGCACCCGACTCGGCGATGATCATCGGAGAAGCCGAGGTGCGTGCCCCGCTCGGCTGGCATCGGGTGGATCTTCGCCTCGCCGCGAGCGACCTAACCGAGCCGTTGGCGGCGAATCACCTTGATTTGGAGGTCCGGCGCTGAGTTGCATGACCCGAACCTTCTTCGCCTATACTTTGCTAAACCCTGTCGGTGGGGCGTGAGGCTGGCCCCCTTGCTACCGGCTCTACAGCACCGCTTCCAGAAGCGCAGGCCGCTGGAGCGATGCAGACTGGAGATGCAAGCATGACCGACCGGCTCGCCATCCTAGGCGGAACCCCTGTCCGACCTCAGGGCTATCCATCCTGGCCCGACGTAGACGAAGAGACCGTAGCCCGCGTCGTGGAGACGGTGCGCTCCGGCCAGTGGGGGGGCTTCCCCTACCCGGGTCCCAACACGGCGCGTTTCGCGGAACTTTTCGCGGCCCTGCATGATGTGCGGCACGCCATCCCCATGGCCAACGGCACTATCACCATGGAAGTGGCGCTCAAGGCGCTCGACGTCGGCTGGGGAGACGAGGTGATCGTGCCGGCGCTCACCTTCTCGGCCACCGCCTACGCACCTATGGCCGCCGGCGCGTTGCCGGTGATCGTGGACGTGGCACCCGACACCCTGGCAATCGACCCTGACGCGGTTGAGGCCGCGGTGACCGACCGCACCAAGGCGATTATTCCCGTGCATCTCGGCCAGGTGATGGCCGACATGGACCGGCTCACCGAGATCGCTGCCCGGCATGGTCTGGCCATCGTGGAGGACTGTGCTCACAGCCACGGCAAGCAGTGGCGGGGACGCAGTGCCGGAGCGGTCGCCGAATTCGGTTCGTTCAGCCACCAGAGCTCCAAGATCCTTACCTCCGGCGAGGGCGGCACACTTACCACCAACGACGATCTCCTTGCTGAGCGGGCCGCGTCGATTATCGACTGCGGTCGTCCCAAAGACCCCGACGACGAGCGGGGCACCTTCGGCGCCAACTACCGGCTCAGTGAGCTGCAGGCGGCCGCGCTGGCGGCCCAGGTCGAGAAGCTGGAGTCTCAGATCGACGAGCGGGCCTCCTCGGCCGCCTACTTCGAGGAGCTGATCGCCGAGGTTGAGGGCGTGCGGCTGCTCACCATCGACGAGCGGCTCACCCGGCGCAGCTTCTATCGCTACATCGTGTGTATCGAACCCGAAGCATTCGCCGGGCTCGGCAACAGCCTGGTGTGCGATGCGCTCGACGAGGAAGGGATCGACTGCTGGGAGGGGTATCCGTCGCTGACCCGTGATCCCTTGTTCCAGCCCTGGCTGAGTCGGATGCCGGTGGCGGTGGAGCAGGCCGACCGGCTGAGGCCCGAAGCCTGGGACTGCCCGGTGTCGGATCTGGCCGGGTCGCGCCAGACCATCTACCTCGATGAGAACATCTTTCGCGCCGGGCGAAAGGGTATTGAGGACGCGGTGGCAGCGTTCCACAAGGTCGCCGCAGGTGCCTCTGAGCTGCGTTCGCTGACCGACGGCGGCTGATCCCCCGGCAGAAACGTCAACCACAGGAGGCAGATGATGACTCAGCCTATCCGCTTCGCCATGTGCGGTACCGGGTGGGTGGCGCAGATGTACGCCCGCTCGATAGCTGCGGTGCCCGGCGTCGAGCTGGTCGCCGTCCACAACCACCGCCAACCGAGCCTTGACGAGTTCACTGCCGACCATCCGGTTGCGGTCGCTACCACCGACTGGGACGAGTTCCTGTCCGCGGTAGGCGACGGCGGTGCAGATGTCGCGGTCGTGGCCACCCCCAACGCACTGCACGCCCCCCAGTCGATAGCGCTGATGCGGGCCGGTGTCCATGTCCTGGTCGAGAAGCCGATGGCCGTCTCGGTCGAGGAAGCCGAGGAGATGGCAGCAGTCGCCGACGAGACCGGACGGGCCTTGATGACCGGACACATGTGGCGTTTCGATCCCGAGGCCAGATGGCTGCGCCAAGAGATCGCCGCCGGTGCGCTGGGCCGGATAATACGGACCCGCTCGCTCAGCGTTCACACCTGGTGGGGGCCGTCGGGCTGGTTCCAGCAGCGGGCACTCGCCGGCGGGGGTGCCCTGGCAGACATGGGGGTTCACGCCATTGACACCACTCGGTACCTGATCGGCGATCCCCGTCCGGTACGGGTCACAGCCCGCATAGGCACCTACTACGGGGACTACGACGTCGACGACACGGCGGTGCTGCTGATCGACTGGGACAACGACACGACCAGCGTGGTGGAGGCGGGCTGGTGGCAGGTTCAATGCGACGGACCCGAGGCGGCCACCCGACTGCACGGCACCCGAGCCTTCGGATCGTTGTTCCCGACGCTCGTGACCCGAGAGCTCCAGAGTCCCGAGAGCGGTGGGTCGACGTTCGAGGAGCGAACCCCGCCCCCGTTCGACCGGGCCGAACATTGCGATCCCAGGCTGTTCGAAGCCCAGATTGCCCACGCCGCCGACGTGGCCCGAGGTACTACCTCGCCGGAGAACGGCCCCGACGTGGGGCTGACCGCAGTTCGGATCATGGAAGCGTCCTACCGCTCGGCGCGAACCGGTCAGGAGGTGGCCCTGGCATGAAGGTCGCCGTGATCGGGGGCGGCAGCACCTACACGCCCGAACTCGTGCAAGGCATCGCAGCGCGGGGCAACTCTCTTGGCATAGACGAGCTGGTCCTCCAGGACCTCAACCCGGAGCGGCTTGAGGTGGTGGGTGGTTTCGCCGAGCGGATCCTCGCCAACGTCGGCCGGCCGGGCCTCTTGAAGTTGACCGAGGATCTGGACGCCGCCCTCTCCGGCGCTTCGTTCTGTCTGGTGCAGCTGCGGGTGGGTGGCCTGCGGGCGCGGCTGAAGGACGAGACGATCCCGCACCGGTTCGGAATCCTCGGTCAGGAGACTACCGGGCCCGGCGGGTTCGCCAAAGCCCTGCGCACGGTTCCGGTGGTGCTGGACATTGCCGACCGCTATGCGGCTCTCGGTGACCCCGACGGTTGGCTGATCGACTTCACCAACCCGGTGGCGATCGTCAGCCAGGCGTTGGCCGACAACGGCTACCGAGCTGTGGGGTTATGCAACCTTCCCATCGGGCTGCAGCGGGAGGTGGCGGCCGCCTTCGGGGTGGACGCGTCCCGAGTCGAGCTCGAGTCGGTGGGGCTCAACCATGCCTCGTGGTTCCGTGAGGTGCGCATCGACGGCGAATCGGTGATGGCCGAGCTAATGAGCCGGCACATCGACCGGGTGACCGAGGAGACCGGCTGGTCGGCTGCGGAGATCGAAGAAGCTGGGGCGATTCCCTCGTACTACCAGGCGTACTATCACCACCCCAAAGAGATCTTCGCCGAGCAAATTGCCAAAGGCACTCGAGCGGAGGAGGTTATAGGGGTCGAACGGGGGCTCCTGGAACTCTACAAAGATCCCGACCTGGTCGAGAAACCTGCCCTGCTCAACGAGCGGGGCGGTGCCTGGTATTCCGAGGCGGCGATCGAGGTGATCGAGGCGCTCGGCAGCAGCACCGGCCGCAATTTGGTGGTGAACGTGCCCAACGGCGACGCTTTCGGCGATCTGCCGCCGGATCTGGTGGTAGAGGTCACCTGCCTGGTCGACACGACAGGAGCTCGTCCGCGGCCTGGAGTGCCTTTGACCCCGGAGCAGCGCCGGCTGGTGCTCGCCTTGCACAACTATCAGCGTCTCACCATCCGGGCGGCCTTGTCGGGTGATCGCCGCGTTGCGGTCGATGCGCTGGCTGCCAACCCGCTGGTGCCGTCGCTCGATGTTGCTGAAGCGTTGCTTGACGCCCTCCTCAATGCACACCGGGAGCATCTGCCCGCCTTCTTCGCGAGTTCCGGGTCTTGAGCGCGGTCATCGTCGCAGTCGACGGCGGCAACTCCAAGACCGACGTAGCCTTGATCGCCGCCGACGGAGCGGTGCTGGGCACGGCTCGGGCCGCGTCCGGCTCCTATCACCAAGTCGGCATGAAGACCATGCTCGAAACCATCACCGCCGCGGTGCGCTCCGCTGCCTGTGATACGGAGGCCGACGGGATCACCCCCAAGCTGGGCGTCTACTGCCTGGCCGGCGCCGATTTACCGGTCGACGATCGCAGATTGCAGCGCGAGCTGGACGCCGCCGGCCTAGCGGAAGGGACGATCATCCTCAACGACGCCTTCGCCGGGCTTCGGGCCGGGTCGCAGTCGGGTTGGGGCATTTCGCTGGTGTGCGGTGCCGGGATGAACTGTGCCGGTGTCGGACCGACCGGCCGCACGGTGCGGTTCCCGGCGCTGGGAGCCCTCTCCGGCGACGAGGGCGGCGGCGGCGATCTGGCGGTGAGAGCGCTGGCGGCGGCGATTCGAGCCCGAGATGGCCGAGGGCAGTCCACCTCGTTGGAGAGATTGGTTCCCGACTATTTCGGCCTACGCCATCCGATCGACGTGGTGACGGCGCTGCACACCGACGACCTGCCGATGTCGGCGCTACCGGGCTTGGCACCGGTCGTGTTCGCGGCGGCAAGCAACGGCGATTCCGTAGCCCGGGGCCTCGCTGACTGGTTGGCCGACGAGCTGGTGCTGATGGGGGTGTCGGCGATCCATCGGCTGCAGCTGGCCCGCTCGGATTTCGAGGTGGTATTCGTAGGGTCGATCTGGAAAACCGAGGACTCCGGCTTCCATGATCGAGTTCGAGAAGGGCTGCTCGCCGCGGCCCCGGGGGGGATCCTCCGCCGTCTAGAAGCCCCTCCCGTGCTAGGCGCGGCGTTGCTCGGCTCCGACCGCCTAAAACTAGGCAGCGCCGCCGAAACCCGTATCCGCGCCGAGCTCACCGCCGAGCGCCTCAGAACTTCGTAGAGGCATAATTTCCTCGAGTCAACCGCAGTCGACCCGGCAAACCTCAGACGCCAGCACATAAGCCCCCGGAATACGGGCCGAAACCGGCATTACAAACACACGGCGGTCAAAAGTCCGAGGGGACCATCTCGACCCTTATATATCTGAGAAAGGCTTCTACGCTGGTGAAGCATCTGAAGTCGCTTGCACCGGCCAGGGACAATGTCTCGTGGTCCTCGTCCAATAGAACCGCCACCGGTTGGCTCAGCCCTGGTTGGAGGCCGTCCGGCCAGGCGATGTCGAATACCGCGAGGGGCTCTCCGATCGAAGACGCGTACTCATACTCCACCTCGCCGGCTGGAAGACCCTGATCGACAACCCAATCGTTGATGAAGACCACCGCCGCCTCTTCGTCCTTGGTCTCGATGCCGCCGGGGACGACCTCGGGCGGGGGAGGGGGTTCCGCCGGTGCCTGGCCCAGCCAGCGGGTGTCGCCGTGGAGCAGGCTTTGCAGCAACCGATTGGCTGCGTCCGCGAGCATCTCGCGCCGCGCCTCGAGAAACGCCGGATAGTTCTCGATCTTCCACAGCTCGGGATCCTCGGGTATCCACTGTGAACGGAGAGCGCCCGGATGTCTGGCTTCAACTTCGGGCAAGTACTCCTCGGGTAGCCGGTTGCCGATCTTGAGGTTGGTGTCCTTGGTGAGGAAGCAGAAATTTGCCAGGGCGTTCACTTCGGGCTTGCGGTAGCCATACGGGTAGAGCTGGGACTTGGGGAATATGTGGTGCATTTCAAGTTGGTTCATCTTGCCCCACATTCCCAGCTTCAATGGAAGGCCGGTACCCCAATCCTTGGCCTCATTCTTGCGGGTCAGCATGTATAGAAGAGGATAAAACCGTGCTCCCCGGCTCCATCCTTTGAAGTGATCGGGCTCTACAGCCAGGTCCCCGTGCCACAGGCGAAGATCGTCCAGCAAAGCGTCGATGGGCTCGGCTTCAGTATCCAGGATTTCGAGACAACGGTCGATGGCCGTCTCCGTCGACCCGGAGAACCTCCCCCACATACCGGCCTGCGCAAACCAGAAGGCCAGCTTGTCCCGTTCCCGTGCCGAAGCCCAACCGCTTCGTTGGTCGTAGTGGCGGACCATGACCGGAATGGCGAAGCGTCCGAACAGAACACGGTCGTGATCCAGTCCGAGCTGGGTATCAATCAGGTTGAGGATGTTGTCGATGGCCTTCTCTGCACGGACGAGGCTGTCTTGGACTTCGGCACCGGTCTTGTCGTGAAGGTGGCGAAACTTGGCTTCGCCGGTGAGCACGGTGTTGACCGAACGAAGTAGCCAGTCAAGACTGAACTTGTAGCCTTTGTCATCCCACTTGGCTACAGCGTGTTTCATCGACTCACGCGCTTGTGGCCAGTCGGCGCAGATCTTGGCCAGAGCCAGATCGCCCTTTGACAAGGTGGTGCCGCTGCTGTTCACCTGGTTGAAGATCTCAACCACCATGTCCAGAGGTTTGTCGTTCCCCGTTATCTGGTCAGTGTGAAGTTCGCGATCAAGAATCTGGTGAATACGGCCAGCCCGCTCCATGTACTTCCCCAGATGCTCGGGCGGTAGGTTGAGGCTGATCAGGTGTTTGACATATCGGCCCTTGAGAGCGGTAGTCACGTCCAGCCAAAGAGGATCATCCTTCATTTTGACCGGCTGGTAGAAAGAGAACTGCTCATCCTGTAGATGGAAGTGCAGTCCTCTGAATATAGATGAATCGAGATCGAAAAACACCGGTGGTTTACCTCGTGCTACACTGTAGATAGTAGTAATTCGTTGTTGCCCGTCCAGCAACAGATTGACCATTCCGGGAGCCAACTCCACATCACCCCGATATTCGGCCGAATGCGATTCGGTGACCCATACCAGGAGCCCTCCGACAGGATGTCTGCGATAGAGGGAGTCAAAGAGGGCTCTGATCTGGCCTCGGTTCCACACGTAGCCGCGTTGGAACTCCGGTAGTGCCATGAGCCCGCTGTCGATGTGGTCAAGAATTGTAGATATCTTCATGGACGCCCCAGTTTCGCTGATGACCAACAGGATAATCTGCCGTTTAGGACGGGTACCGGGGCTTGGGCATTTTGGAGGGTTGAGGCGGGTTTGTGGTGGTCGGGTTCTTCTTTATAATGATTGGGCCTCCTGGTGCTGTTCCGGGAGGAAGTCGTGAGCCCCGGAGTGCCAGTCCGAGGACCTGTCAAGGGTCGTCTAGGACGGGAGCCGGGGTTTGCGCATTTTTAGGTAAGGCGCATCTGGTCAATAGAAAGACCCGCCAATTTTTCCCGCTCCTTGATCCTGACCAACCAGCCCGATTATATATCCGGCAGCGGTTCCGAAGAGCGAGTTGCTCTTAAAGTATTAGGGTACCCTTATTTCTTTTATTCGGATAACTTGACATTCTCGGTTCGGCTCCTCTACCATCACCTCGATCATCCCGGTTAGAGCTAGGAGTTTTGGCAATGAAGCGCATCCTATTTTGGGCACTGCTGGTGGTTTTCGGCTTGTTGGGAGCGGCCTGTGGCGGGTCAGAGGAGGTTATAACGGTTTACTCGGGCCGTACCTCCAACCTGATCGGACCGCTGTTGGAGGAATTCACCGAAAACACCGGAATCGAGGTCGAGGTGCGCTACGGGCAGTCGGCCGATCTTGCCCTGTTGATCGATGAGGAAGGCGACCGCAGTCCGGCGGACCTTTTTATTTCCCAGAGTCCGGGAGCGGTGGGCTTTTTGGCCGGTAAGGGCCGGCTACGACCGATCAGCGATTCGGTGCTGTCGATGGTTCCGGAAGGTTTTCGCAATGCCGACGGGCTTTGGATAGGGATTTCCGGTCGGGTTCGGGTGATCGTCTACAACCGAGATCTGGTGGACCACTCTGAACTGCCGGACACTGTTTTTGATCTGACCGAAGAGCGCTTTCGAGGCCGTCTGGCGGTAGCACCAGGCAACGGTTCCTTCCAGGACTTTGTGACGGCTATGCGAGAACTCCACGGCGAGGAACCCACCCTGGCCTGGCTGAAGGGTTTGGTAGAAAACGAGGCCAGAACCTATGCCAACAACACTTCCATTGTTCAGGCCGTCGGTCGGGGTGATGTCCCGATGGGGCTGGTAAATCACTATTACAACCTCCGGGCCAAAGCTGAGGATCCGAATGGGGCCTCGGAAAACTACTACTTCCCCGACCAGGACGTCGGGTCTCTGATGATCGTCACCGCCATGGGGGTTCTTTCCACTTCCGAGGATCCGGACCGTGCCGAACGGTTGATGCGGTTTATGCTGAGCGACTCCGCCCAACTCTTCTACAGCGAGCAAACCTTCGAGTATCCCTTGGCGGCCGAGGCGGTTCCATCCTCGGCGCTTCCACCGCTTTCTAGCATTGGCTTGGCCACCTACGATTTCGATCGGCTCGGTGGCGGGCTGGAGCGAACCAAGGAACTGATCGATGAAAGCGGACTCGAGTACTCCTGAGGAGAGTGCAGATATAGCCAAACCCCCGCTTCCCAACCCTCCTGCCGGGCTTCTGGTCGTGGTGGGGGTTTTGGGCCTGGTGTTCTTGTTCCCGGTCGGATATCTGGTCTGGGGGGCTATCGGCCTGGGAGGAGATTTCTGGGGAACGCTGGGCTCTCAACAAACTCTGCGGCCTCTGCGGAACTCACTCCTGATCGCGAGCAGCGTGGCCTGCTCCTGCCTGGTCCTGGGGACGGTGCTGGCCTGGCTGGTGGCTCGAACCGATCTGGTGGGGAGAAGAATCTGGCGGTTGATCCTGGCCTTGCCGCTGGTTATCCCCTCTTTTGTGGGTGCCACCGCCCTTCTCTCGGCGTTCGGTCGAGGAGGATTGGTTCCTTTCGTACCAAGGGTGGAAGGTTTCTGGGGGGCGTTCCTGGTTCTGACCTTCCTTAGCTACCCCTACGTCTACCTTCCCGTCCTATCCCGACTTTCGACCACCTTGCCCGCCATGGAAGAGTCGGCTCTCCTGCTGGGTAGCGGCCACGGGCGAACGATTCTTCGGGTCGTCCTACCTCATATCCGGGAGTCGGTTCTGGCCGGGACCATGCTGGTATTTCTGTACGGCCTCAGCGATTTCGGAGCGGTGGCCTTGATGCGATACGACACCCTCACCCGAGCGATCTTCTCAGCCCGGCTGTTTGACCGGGCTACCTCTCTGCTGCTCGGCTTGGTTCTGGCCGGACTGGCGCTCCTGGTGGCCGGTATAGAACGAAAGTCCGTGTCGGAGCCACGAAAGGCACCTGGCATCGGACGGGACCAGGTGCGTTACCGGCTGGGCCGGTGGAGGTTACCCTCCCTCGTCCTGGTGATGATGACTGGGGGGGTGGCTCTGGCGGCACCTTTGGCGGTGTTTCTGTTCTGGGTGATCCGGGGGTCCAGCACGATCGGGGTGGGTTACTCGGGGATAACCGACGGTTTGGGTTTCCTGGTCGGTCCGGTGCTCAACTCGGCACTGGCTTCGCTGGTCGCCGGGGTGGTCGCCGTGGTCGTCACCTTGCCGGCGGCCTATGCAGTGGCCAGGCGTCGTCATTTTTTGTCGGACCTGGCTTCCGCCTCGGTCACCTCGGTTTTTGCCCTACCGGGGTTGGTGGTGGCCCTGGCGCTGGTGTTCTGGGCTATATCGGCTTCCGGGCCACTGGCGGCGGTTTACCAGACCTTTCCCCTGCTGGTTTTGGCATATGTGCTCCAATTCGGTGCCCAATCCATGCGGGCGTCCCAGGCGGCCATCTCTGCCCTACCTATGGGCTATGAAGATGCGGCCCTTACCCTCGGGGTGGGGGGCCGCCGCCGTTTTCTCCGGATAGACCTTCCGCTGGTCATGCCCGGGTTGGTGGCCGGAGGGGGTTTGGTGATGCTCTCCACCCTCAAAGAGCTTCCTGCCACCCTACTTCTCGCTCCCATCGGCTTCCAGACCCTTTCCACCCGAATCTGGAACGCCGCAGAGGACGGATTTTTCGCCGAGGTGGGGATCACCTCGCTGGTGCTGATCCTGCTTTCGGGCCTTCTGACCTGGCTGTTCGTTATGCGGCGAGAGTTTCGGGTGTGAGGAGCGGATTCCGAGAAAGAAATTGCCCGGGTTCTGGTAGGGGGATAAGGTGTGAACACGTCCCATTCCCCTTTTGGCAGCGATTCCCCATAAACCCCGTGTCCCCGCACTGAGGCGGGGACACGGGGTTGCTCAAACGGTTCACACGGAGTGCTTGTAGAATGTGATCCGTTGAGGGGTCGGGGGTGTTAGCCGACCAGGTAGCAGCGCTGTCCGGTGGTCATGCCTTCTTCTATGTCTTGTTTCCATTGGTCGTAGGTGGTGCAGACCCAGAACTGTTCGCCCCGGGGCTGATTGGCATCTTCCGAGTCGTCGTTAGGGTGGTAGTAGAGGTTCTCCACCTCCTGTTCGTAGCGCCTCACCTTCGCGTCGTGGGCTTCGAGCGCTCGGTAGTAGTCGTCTAGGGCGTCTGCTTCGAGTTTGTTGATGCAGGTTTCGTGGTCGGAGCGGCGGTTGCAGGCTTTGACTTCACGTTGGGTGGGTGGCTCGAACTCAGGAGGATTACCGGGGTGGGTGACGCTCGGCAGCCGGCCCGTGTCCGGGCGCAGTACCTCGTCGGTGGTGATGATACTGCCATTCTCGAGCGTCTCCGTCTTGTACATCGATGTGTATTCGTGGTGGGTGACGACACATTCGCTGCCTTTGGGCTCGCCGTCTAGCTGGCTGCAGTCGGTGATGGGGGTCCGGGTCGCGGGCAGGGCTTCGCCGGCGGTCACGGGCCGGCCGCGTCGCATCTGAGGCTCTGAAGCCTTCACAAACTGGGGGAGACCTGTTGACGTGTTGATTATTGTGTCGCCGTTGGCGTCTACTTCCTCAACGATCGGATGGTACGGCTCGTCCGGGTCGCGCAGCACGCATCCGGTCACCACGAAGGGGACAACAACGTCGCCGTTGTCGTCCCGCTGGTAGACCTCCACATAGTAGGTAGCAACCAGCAACTCTTCCTTGACCGTCCAGACATAGGCTTGTCCAAACAAATCGCCGCAGGTCAGATGACCGGGCACACTGTAGGTAGCGGTACGGCTACGCGGGTTAGCCGGCACCGTACCCTTTGGGTTACGCTGTTTGTCGACGTCCTCCTGTTCAGGTTCCTGGTAGTCCTCCACCTCAAACTCTGTGACTTCTTTGAGCACCGAGGTGAAGTTGTGCACTTCATAGTACGGGTCGAAGAGGCCGTCGGGGTTGGGCATCCTTACGGCGTACACGTCTCCGGGTTCCAGGCCTGCTCTGTATCCCGGCTCTCCTTCGTCCGGGACGGGGCCCCGGCGGTTCCAGGTGCAGTCGTGGTAGGGGCTGCATCGGACGGTGACTTTGTTGCCGGTCAGCACGCCCCGGGAGTTGACGATGTCCTCAATCTCGATGGTGGTGTCGTGGTTGGTGAGGCCGTTATGCATGAAGTTTTTGACGATCTGCATGTAGAGCTTGCCGTTGGCGCTCTTTGGCGGTTCGTGATCTGCGTGTTCGGGGTTGTCGGGGTAGAGCGGCGGGCGGGGGTTGCCGTCGTCGTCTCGGTATTGCCAGTTCCAGGTAGCGGTGGCGAGTACCTTCCCTACGGGTTCTGTCTGGGCGTCAACGGGGGGGGGGGGTGCCGGTAATTTTCCCCACCGCCCCCCCCATGGCCACGCACCCCCCCCCCAGTAACAGCGGGGAAAGAGTGCGATTGTTTTAATT
>VXMP01000034.1 GCA_009841075.1 Acidimicrobiia bacterium
TTGGTATCCTTGACATCCAATCCCGCCGCCCATCCCCCCACCAGCGAACCCACCACGTCGATTCGGCCAAAGCGGTCGGCTATCTCGGCCATGAAATCCTCCACCTCGCCCGCCTTGGTGGCGTTGACCCGGCGAAGAATCAGCCGATCCTCATCGAAGGGAAACCGTTCTTCGAATTGTTCCGTTTCGTCCGGTATCAGATAGGTAGCGCCTATCCGGTAACCCCGGTTGATCAGCCGCCCGGTCAGAGCGCTACCCAGCCCGCCGGTTGCGCCCACGATTACTGCTACAGGATCGCTCATAGGGGGTCAGGATATAACGATCCGCTCCGGGTTGTCGTCTTGGGATTTATCAACGATCCAAAGGTCGGCCACGTTGGTTCCGGTCCGTCCGGTGCGGAGCAAAGCCCCGGCCGCTTCCAGATAGGTATAGGAATCGTTGTTCCTCAGATGCTCTCGGGCCTGGGCCGGGTCGCAAACGGTGGCACCGTCCACCATCCCCCCGGCCGCATCGGTAGGCCCGTCCACCCCGTCGGTTCCAAACGCCAGGAATCGATAATCGGTCCCTGAAATGGCGAGACCGGCAGCCAGGGCGGCGTGCTGATTACGGCCTCCCCGACCCTTTCCCCGCACCTTCACCGTGGTTTCTCCCGACAGAATCCGTACCGATCCTTCGGGGGTGTCGGCCAGCGCCTTGCGGACGGCCTTCTCGGCATCACCGAACAGTGGATGGGGGTGAGAGGCAACAGACAGCCCCTCGGATTGCAGATGGCGTATCGCCGCCTCGCCGGCTGTTTCTGCGGTTGCCAGTATCCGAGCCATATCCTGGTCGGCCCTTCTTCCCGCTCGACCGGTCCCGTCCGGCGGCTGGTGGTGTGTTGCCGTTTGCCTGATTTTTTCGGCGGTTCGACCCTTGATCGAATATCGGTCCAGTATCTCCCCCACCGGCGTGGAAGACGGACCGGCAGGAACAGTAGGGCCGGATGCCACCACCGCCGGATCGTCTCCCACATCCGAGATCACCAGCGTGATCACCGGCCCCCGGCTAAGGGCCGCCAGTTTTCCACCCTTAACCTTTGAGACGACTCGGCGTACCTGATTGATCTTCTCGATCGGCACCCCCGACCGGACCAGCCGGTCGTTCAGGTTTTGCAAGTCGCTGAAGCCCAAGCCCTCGACCGGGGCTTCCATCAATGCCGAACCTCCCCCCGAGACCAGGGCGAGCAGTATTTCATCCGGCCCCACGCCCCGAGCCAGCCGGATGGCCTGTTCCGCCCCCCGCAGGCTTCCCTCATCAGGGATCGGATGCCCGCCGACGATGGTGCGACCCCATTCCGGTGCCGGGCCGTCCTGATCCGATATCACCAAGCCACGAGCGATCATCCCTCCCAGCGCTTCGGAGGCTCCTCGGCTCATCCCCAGGGCCGCCTTACCCACCGCCAGAACCACCACCCGGCCGCTCGGAACCGAGCAGAAATGGCCGTTGACCGTCACCCCTCCGTCCGTGACCGCCAGGACGGAGCGGACCAAACCGATCGGCTCAACCGCCTCTAGGGCGGCATCGGCGGCCTTAAGCAACCTTTGGGTAGCAACCGGATGGTCCGTCCGTAGGCTCGGGAAGCAGTCACCCACCAGGCCCATCAGGGGGTGATTCGTTTGAAGGACTCCGCACCGGCCAGGTTCGCTTCCGTCCCCACCACCTGGGTACGCTCCTCTATTTCCCTACGAAACCGCTCGGTAGCCTCGGGGGTGGTGCCGGCCTGATCCATAGTGGTGCCCGCCTGGCTGGAATGGCACAGCAGGGCCGCCACCTTCTGGTCGACAAACCCCTCCACATCTTCGTAATGATCGGGTTGGTCGGTGGCCCAGAGCAGCAGGGTCTCGGGTCGATGATGCTCCAATCCGGCGGTGAGCTGTTCCGGAAAGAAGAGGTGGTCACGAGCGGCCACCAACCCGTCTACGGTCGCCCATCCGGTAGCCCGATGGTCAGGATGCAGCAGGTAACGCCGCCAAGGGTCGTGGGACAACACCACATCAGGGCGGGTGCGGCGTATCCAAAGACATACCTGGGCCCGCAAGGCCATGGAGTACTCCAGCTCGCCGTCTATGTGGGCCAGATTATGGACGGCGGCCACTCCCAACACCTGACCGGCCCGGCGTTGCTCCTCGGTGCGAGCCTCCACCAGATCGGAGGGTTTCATGGACGGATCCCAGGACCCCTTGGAGCCATCTGTCATCACCAGAATGGCGACCTGAGCCCCGTCAGCCGCCCACTTGGCCAGGGTCCCGCCCGCCCCGAACTCCGCATCATCCGGATGGGCACCGATAGCCAGTACCCGTCGAGGGGTCGCTAAATCGGAGGTGCAGCCGGGTTCCGGTATCCGGTAATCAACCATAAACCCCGAGCCTACGCGAATTTTCCAAAAACGATCCTCCGTAAAAGAACCAAAATAAATCGGTTAGGAATCCGGTTTAATCTGACCAATCCGATAGAGTAGGCCCCCTACCGACTGGGAGGTGAGTACCAGGTGTATCCGTCCACATTCGACTACTCGGCACCGGAAGGCCTGGAGGAGGCATTGGGCCTGCTTTCCGAGCTCGGTGACGAGGGCCGGGTTCTGGCAGGCGGCCAAAGCCTCATCCCGATGATGAAGCTGAAGCTGGCAGCCCCCGGCCACCTTATCGACATCAACGGCGTGTCCGAACTTTCCTACATTCGCGAGGCCAACGGGCATCTGGCGGTGGGAGCCTTGGCCCGCCATGCCGATGTGTCCTCCTCAGAAACGGTCTCCCGCCACAACCACACCATGTCTTCCGCCGCCCCCTGGGTGGCCGACCCCCTGGTGCGTAACCGGGGTACCCTGTGCGGCTCGGTGGCCCACTGTGACCCCGAGGGCGACTGGAACTCGGTGATGCTGGCGGTGGGGGCCTCGGTAGTAGCCCGCTCCACTTCCGGCGAAAGGGTCATCCCGATCACCGACTTCGTGGTGGACTTCTTCACCAACTCCCTCCGGCCGGGCGAAATGGTCACCGAGGTGCGCATCCCCAAATACCAAGGTCCGGCGGGCGGTGCCTACCTCAAACTGGAACGCAAGGTGGGCGACTACGCCACCGTTGGGGTGGCCACCCATCTGGCCCTTGACGGTGCCGGAATGGTGGCAGAAGCCGGACTCGGCCTCACCGCCGTATACGGCCACAACCTCAAGGTTACCGAAGCCGAGGAGATGATGATCGGGCAGGCCCCGGGATCAGAACTCTTCGCCGAGGCCGCCGCGATCGCCGCCCGAACCTGTGATCCCGACGACAATGTGCGGGGTCCGGCCTCCTACAAGCGGGCCGTGGTTGCGGAATACACCCGGCGAGGGTTTGCCCAAGCCCTGGCCATGGCAAAGGAGCAGAGCTGATGCAGATAACGGTAACCGTTAACGGCGCAAGCGAAACCCGTGACATCGAGCCCCGGCGTCTGCTGGTGGACTTCGTCCGTTCCGACGTCGGTCTGACCGGAACCCACATCGGCTGCGACACCACCTCCTGTGGGGCCTGCACCGTCTTGTTGGACGGCCAACCGGTCAAGTCCTGTACGGTGCTGGCGGCCCAGGCCAACGGTCGTGAAGTCAAGACGGTGGAAGGGTTGGCCGAAGGAGGAGAACTTCACCCGATCCAAGCCGCCTTCAAGGAGCATCACGGCCTGCAATGCGGGTTCTGCACACCAGGAATGATGCTGGTAGGCAGCTCCCTTTTGGAGGAGAACCCGACCCCGACCGACGAAGAGGTCCGCTGGGCGATTTCGGGCAACATCTGCCGATGCACCGGCTACATGAACATCGTGACGGCCATCCAGGCCGCCGGGCAAGAGGGGAGCTGAAATATGACTACCACCCATGAGCCGCGCACCAGCCCTGAAGTCGGCGGCATCGGCCATTCCGTCCGCCGCAAGGAGGACGACCGGTTTATCCGAGGTGCAGGCAACTATCTGGACGACCTGAACCTGCCCGGGATGCTCCACATGGCCATCCTCCGTTCCCCGGTGGCCCACGCCCGGATCAACGGGATCGACTCCTCCGCCGCCATGGAGATCGACGGGGTTCTGGCCGTGGTCACCGGCGAGGCGCTGGCCGCCCACGGACTGGCCTGGATGCCCACCCTGTCCGGCGACACCCAGGCGGTCCTGGCCACCGACAAGGTACGGTTCCAAGGGCAGGAAGTGGCGGCGGTGATCGCAACCGATCCCTACATCGCCCACGACGCCCTGGCCTTCATAGACGTGGACTACGACGAGCTGGAGGCGATCACCACGCCCCAGCAATCCTTGGCTACCGACACCCTGATCCGGGACGAGAAGGAAGACCAGACCGACAACGTCGCCTACACCTGGGAGGCGGGCGACCAGGACACCACCGACGCCGCCTTCGCCTCGGCCGCCCGAGTGGTGAGCCTCGACACCCATTACCCTCGCTCGCATCCCGCCCCTTTGGAGACCTGCGGGGTGGTGGCAGACGTCAACTCCATCACCGGCCAGGCCACTATCTACATGACCAGCCAGGCCCCCCACGCCATTCGGACGGTCTTCGCCCTGGTAGCCGGGCTACCGGAGGAGAAGATCCGGATAGTCACCCAGGACATCGGCGGAGGCTTCGGCAACAAGGTGCCGGTTTACCCGGGCTACGTGGTGGCTACGGCCGCCTCCCTCCTGATCGGCAAGCCGGTGAAATGGATCGAAACCCGCACCGAAAACCTGATCTCCACCGGTTTTGCGCGGGACTTCCATATGAACGCCGAGCTGGCTCTCGACTCGGACAACCGGATAACGGCCATGCGGGCCAACATCCTCAGCGACCAGGGTGCCTTCTTCTCGGATGCCCAGCCCACCCGTTTCAAGGCAGGTCTGTTCCACATCTGCACCGGAAGCTACGACTTCCCGTCCGCTCATGTGACCGCCAAAGGGGCCTACACCAACAAGGCACCCGGCGGGGTGGCCTACCGCTGCTCCTTCCGGGTCACCGAAGCCTCCTACCTGATCGAGCGGCTCGTGGACAACGCCGCCCGGGAGGTGGGGATGGATCCGGCCGCCTTCCGAGCTGCCAACTTCATCAAGGAAGAACAATTCCCCTACCTGTCGCCGACCGGTTTTGTGTATGACTCCGGTAACTACCACGGTGCCATGGACAAGGCCAAAGAGATGATCGGATACGACGACTGGCGGGCTCGCCAGGCCGAACAGAACGCCGATCCTGACGCCACAAAACTGATCGGCATCGGGGTGGCCTCCTTCACCGAGGTGGTAGGGGCGGGGCCTTCCCGCGACTACGACATCCTCGGCCTGAAGATGTTCGACTCCGCCGAGCTGCGGGTCCATCCCACCGGCAAGGCCATCCTCAAGCTGGGCGTGCAGACCCAGGGCCAGGGCCACGAGACCACCTTCGCCCAAATCGTGGCGGAGGAGCTGGGAATCCCCTACTCGGACATCAAGGTGATGTACGGAGACACCGACAACACCCCCTACGGTCTGGGCACCTACGCCTCCCGTTCCACCCCGGTGGGTGGCGCGGCTACCGCCGTGGTTTCCCGCAAGATCCGGGCCAAGGCGCAGAAACTGGCCGCCCATCTTCTGGAGGCCGCCGAGGAGGACCTGGACTGGGAGCCCGGCAAGTTCACCGTCCGGGGAACCGACCAAAGCGTCACCATCCAGGAGGTGGCCTTCGCCGCCTACACCAACCATCCGCTCGGCATGGAAGCCGGGCTGGAAGGGGTCACCTACTATGACCCGCCCAACATGACCTACCCGTTCGGTACCTACATCGTGGTGGTGGAGGTTGACACCGGAGACGGAACCTGGAAGGTGCTGGACATGGTGGCGGTGGACGACTGCGGGGTGCGGATCAACCCGATGATCGTGGACGGCCAGATCGCAGGCGGCCTGACCGAAGGGTTCGCCAAGGCCAACATGCAGTGGATCACCTTCGACGACGACGGCAACTGCATCGGCTCCAACTTCATGGACTATCTGGTGCCTACCGCCTGGGAGACCCCCCGCTATCGGCTGGGCGAGACCGTTACCCCTTCGCCGCACCATCCGATCGGTGCCAAAGGGGTGGGAGAGTCCGCCACAGTGGGTTCTCCGGCCGCCTTCGCCAACGCGGTGATCGACGCCCTCTGGTCACGAGGGGTGAAGAACATCGACATGCCGGTGTTGCCGCATCGGGTCTGGGGTGCGCTCAACGACGTTCCCATCAGCCCCTAGCCACCTAGAAAACAGTGGATGGCCGCAGCCTGGCCGGGCTGGTAGCCGAGCTGGAGGCGGGAGGCCGTCCGTTCGTCCTGGCCACGGTAACTTGGGTGAGACCGCCCTCCTCCGGCCAGGTCGGTTCCAAGTCGGTCATAATGGCGGACGGGCGAACGGAAGGATGGCTGGGAGGTGCCTGCGCCACCCCGACTGTGGTCCGTTACGCCCTGGAAGCCCTGCAGGACGGAAAACCACGCTCCCTTTTCCTGGGAGAGGGCGAGCGGCGGCCAGGAACGGAAGGGGTGGCGATGGCCTGTGACAGCGAAGGGGCGATGGAGGTCTTCATTGAACCCTATCTGCCCGCCCCTTTGTTGATGGTGGTCGGAGAGTCACCGATGGTGCAAACCCTGGATCGTCTGGCCCGCGCCCTGGGCTGGCGTTCTCAGATTCTGACCGAGCAGGAGCAGATCAAAAAGGCCGAGGAGGGTTCCTATCTGGTGGTGGCCACCCAGGGTCACTGGGACGAACCCGCCCTTGAGGAGGCCTTGGCGACCCCGGCCGCCTATATCGGGCTGGTGTCCTCCCCCAAACGAGCCGCCTCAACCCTGGAATGGCTTCGCGAGCAGGGCTTTTCCGAGGAAAGCCTGGCCAGAATCCACGCCCCCGCCGGAGTGGACCTGGGACCCACCTTGCACGAGGAAATCGCCGTCTCGGTGCTGGCCGGGCTGGTGTCGTTCAAGAATTCGAAGGCCGGAGTCGGCGAAACCCAAGTGGAGTTTCCGGAGCTTTCGACCGATCCGGTATGCGGAATGTCGGTCGACATGGGCTCTTCCCGCTTGGTCCGACACCATCAGGGAAAGGCCTTCTACTTCTGTGCCGCCGGATGCCGGAGAGCCTTTGATTCGGATCCGGCCGCCTACCTGCCCGCTTAGCTCAACGCCAGTCGTGCTTGGTCACCAAAACTTCGCCCACCTCGTCTTCGTCAATGTCCAGAGCCAGGGCGATCAGGTCTCGCGCCATATCCCCCACCTCCTCAAAGGTCCGGGCCTGGGTGTAGTTGGCGTCCAAACCCACAACCCTGGCGACCCACCATTTCCCTTCCTGATAGGTCTCAACGTGATGAGGAGCGCTTTTAGTTTTTACTGTCATCCCAGATAACTCCTTGCCCTTTGTCGATAGGTTTCGAGGGAAAATATTTATTTTATCTAATTATATTGAGATAATTTATCCTGTCTAATGCGGAAGGTTTGAACGGGCCTCGGGCGGGAGGTGGCGGATCAGCCAGCCCTCTACCTCGTCCACAAACCGGGTCGCCCGGTCGATGGCTAACAACGCCTCCTCTTCCATCCAATCATCCGACGCTTTTGACATGTCGTAGTCCGCCACCAGCCTCTCCTCCTGCATTTCGTCGAGTAGCCCGGCAACTGTGGAGGGAAAGTCGGATTCCAACACGGCCAATTTATGGAATTGTCTGCTTACGCCCTCGTGTGTTTTCGGCCCTTGCCTGTGATAGGCAACAACCGCCTTGGCGGCGTAGAAAGCCGCGTAATAGGCCAAGGCAATGGTGGCCCGGTAGAGACCCACCTCCGGAGCTCGGGCCGCCTCCCGTAGGTTGTTCCGAGCCCTTCCCATCAGGACAATTACCTCATCCAGGTAGGTCATCCTATCTTGATGCTGTCAGCCCGAACGTTCCGATAGAAGCTGGTGTCCCACTCCAGAACCTGTTCCAGCGAGCAGGCGTAAAGCGACACCATCACCCAGTCCGCCGACTCCATGGCCAGTTTCATGCGGACGAACCGGCGCAGCTCCCGTAAAGAGGAATCTTCGGAAACGGGTCCGTTGTACCTCTTCACCAGCAAAATGTCGAGGTCCGATTCGGGGTCGTGGTCTCCCCGAGCCCGAGACCCATACATCAACACCTCCACCAGCTCCTCGCCGTAAAGCTCCCGTGCCTTGCCCGCCACCGCCGTCGCCGCCGCCAGAGCCTCTTCAAAAGTAGGCCAGGGATCCTCGAAAGCCCATCCATCTTCTACCATCGCCCCTCAACGATAGCCCCTGATGTCCTACCGGGGCTCTAAGGTTTACTTGTCATGCTGACCTTGCCACAACTTGAGCGCCACCTTTTTAGAGCCGCCGACATTCTTAGGGGGAAGATGGATGCGTCGGAGTTCAAGGAGTACATCTTCGGGGTCTTGTTCTTGAAACGGGCTAGCGACGTGTTCGAGTTGGAACGCGGTCGAATTATCGAAGGCCGGCTCAACAAGGGTCAAAGTCAAGCGGAAGCGGAGGAGCGGGCCGACGATCCCGACTTCTACACAGACGCCTTCTTTGTTCCTCCCCGGGCCCGATGGGAGAATCTGCGCGATGATCTCCACCATCAGGTGGGTGACGGATTGAACAAAGCCTTGGCCGCCTTGGAGGAGAGCAACATCACCCTGGAGGGGGTGCTCCAGCACATCGACTTCAACAGGAGGGTCGGCAATACCAGGGTTTCGGACAGGAAATGGCGTGACCTGATCGACCACTTTTCTAGGTTTCGGCTCCGCAACGAGGATTTCGAGTTCCCCGACCTGCTCGGGGCCGCCTACGAGTATCTGATCCGCGACTTCGCCGACTCTGCGGGCAAGAAGGGCGGCGAGTTCTACACCCCTCGGCCGGTGGTGCAGCTGATGGTGCGTCTGGTCGACCCGAAAGAAGGTATGTCCATTTACGACCCCTGCTCGGGCTCCGGGGGAATGCTGATCTATTCCCGCAACCATGTGGCGGACAGCGGAGGCAACCCCAAAAACCTGGAGTTGGCCGGTCAAGAGAACAACGGCACCACCTGGTCGATTTCCAAGATGAACATGCTCTTGCACGGAATCCGGGATGCCGACCTCCTCAACGAAGACACTCTCACCAGCCCCCAACACGTCCGCGATGGTGATCTGAAGCTCTTCGACCGGGTGATCACCAACCCCCCGTTCAGCCAGAACTACGACCAGTCCTCCCTCACCTTCCAAGAGCGGTTCAAGTACGGCTACACCCCGGAGGGTGGCAAGAAGGCCGACCTGATGTTCCTCCAGCACATGCTGGCGGTACTCAAAAAGGACGGCATTGTCGCCACGGTCATGCCCCACGGCGTGCTCTTCCGGGGCGGAGTCGAGGGCAAAATCCGCCAGGCCATCATCAAGGACGACCTGTTGGACACGGTGATCGGCCTGGGACCGAACCTGTTCTACGGCACCGGCATCCCCACCTCCATCCTGATCCTGAGGACAAAAGGCTCCAAACCCAAAGAGCGGCGGGGCAAGGTCTTGTTCATCAACGCCGACCGTGACTACGGAGAGGGCCGGGCCAGGAACCATCTACGCACCCGCGATGAAGAGAAGATCACCGCCACCTACCGGGCGTTCGCCGATGTGCCCGGCTTCGCCAAGGTCGTCACCCTCGAAGAGCTGGCCGAAAACGACTTCAACTGCAACATCCGCCGCTACGCCGACAGCTCTCCTCCACCCGAACCACACGACGTCCGAGCCCACTTACACGGCGGCGTACCGGTCTCCGAGATAGACGACGCCAAAGACCTTCTGCAACAAGCCGGTCTTGACCCGATCAACCTGCTAATTGATCGTGGCGATGGCTACGCCGACTGGTGCCACTACATCGCTTCTCCGCCCGGACGCGAAGCCGCGCACAAGTCCATCCACTACGCAGTCTCACAGAGAGCGGCCACCAGCCCCTGGCCAAGTTGGTGGGCCGAAACTGTAGAACCCATGCTTCGTCAACTCCCCGGCCAAGGCATCCGGATCGGGCAACGCCTCCAACTCATAGAGGACTTCACGTCTCGCATGGTTGCCGCCGGAGTCGATCGGTTCGCGGCAGCAGGTATGGCTGCCACCTGGTGGGAGACCAGTTTCTTCGACCTTCAAATAGCAGCCGGACGAGGCTGGAAGGCAGTACTAGAAGCCTGGCTGACCACCGCCGAAGCCGGTCAGGAAGATCGGAACGCACCCCTCTTAGCCGATCAACCGGCTATCAAACTCCTGGCCATTAATGGTCAGCGCAACAACATCGACGCCGGTCTTGTGATCGACATCTGCCGACAAACTCTGGAATCGATGACCCAGGAGGAAGCCACCACCCTGGCCATCAACGAACTGAGAAGCCGGGTCGAACAACTGGTAGCCGACCATTACGCGGAGGTAGAGCGCCGAGTACAAGCCTGGTACGACAATTTGGTGGACAAATACGGAGAAACCCTATCCCACCTGGAAGCAGCAAGAGATAAAGCCCAAGAAACCCTGAAAACCCACCTAAAGGCCCTGGGCTATGGATGAAAATCCCTTCCCCCGAGAATTGCTACATGATGTTCTTTCAACCGTTGAAACCGGAGGTAGACCAGTTGGTGGATCCGAAAAGGATTCGCATGGGATCCCCAGCCTCGGTGGAGAAAATCTGAAAATGGACGGTTCTCTAGACCTTGAAGGAATTCGTCGTATTCCAAACGAGTTCTATCTATCAATGCGTGCAGGCCATCTAGAGCCTGGCGATGTGCTGATTAACAAGGATGGTGCCCAAACGGGGAAGGTTGCACAATATGGCGGAGAATATCCCGAAGCTGCCATCAACGAACACCTATTTCTTCTTCGTAGTTCGACTGCTATAGACCAAGGGTATCTTTTTCGTGTCTTATTTTCAGATGAAATTCAGAGAGATATAAAATCCCTTATCACCGGGTCTGCACAGCCCGGCCTTAATAGAGTGTTCCTGAAGAGGGTACGCCTTCCGGTCCCACCACTCAAAGAACAAAAACACATCGCCGAAATCCTTGACTCCCTCGACCAAACCATCCAAGCCACCGAACAGCTAATCACCAAACACCGCAAGATCAGGCAAGGTCTGGCCCACGACCTACTAAAAAATACTGTTAATAATACCCTTTCATACTACGCTGATATTAATTCAGAAAACCTTGGCTCCGATACCCCGAAGGATTTTCGATTCGAATACCTGGAACTTTCGAATGTCTCTAACGGTTCGGTTATTCGAGTTGAAAAAATGACTTTCGGCGCTGCGCCAAGTCGAGCACGACGTATTGCCCGAAAAGGCGATTTTCTATTCGGAACGGTTAGGCCACTCCAAAAGTCCCACGCATGGGCTACCAAAGACTGCATAGCCTCAACCGGCTTCGCGGTTCTTCGGGCAAAACAAGGGCAGGCAGATTCTCGATTTTTGGGACATTTCCTTTTAACTGAAGAAGTCACTCTCCTGGCTTCAAAATTCGCCGTTGGATCCGGATACCCCGCGTTAGGAGAGAGAGACCTAGCCGCATTTCAATTCCCTGATCTTCCCCTCGAGAAACAAAAACGCATTGCAGCCATCCTTGACTCCGCCGACCTCGCCATCCAGGAAAACGAAGCCGAGCTCGCCAAGCTCCAAAAGCTTCGTTCCGGTCTGGCCTCCGACCTGCTGTCAGGAAGAGTCAGAACGGTGGCGGCATGACCTCCGGGCCGGAGTGGGACAAGGTCGAACGGCCTCTTCTTGAGCATCTGGCAGCACTGGGCTGGGAAACACTGCTCTGGTCGGAGCGCCGCCCCTCCCACCAAGTCAACCGTTCCTCGGAAAAAGATGTGATTCTGGAAAAGCGGCTCGCCCACGTGCTGAAAAGGATCAACCCCGGACCCGATGGCCGGCCCTGGCTGGACGACACCCGCATCAGAGCGGCTATCTCCGAGTTGAAGACCACCCCACCCGGGACCAGACTGTTCGAGGCCAACCAAAGATCGACCGAGCTCCTGCTCAAGGGAGTCACGGTGGACGGACTGGAGGGCTGGGTCGGAGGCAAGCAGCAGACCGTCGACTTTATTGATTGGGACAACTGGAGCGCCAACGACTTCTTGGCTATCTCGCAGTTCCGGGTGGCCACGCCGGGCCAGGCACCGAACATCCGACCTGACGTGACCCTGTTCGTCAACGGCATCCCGTTGGTGGTGATCGAGGCCAAACCACCCGGCCCCGCTAATGGTATTTCCGACTCCATCAATCAGCTCCGCCGCTACGCCAACCGACGCAACACCGAAATCCCCGAGGGAGCCGAGCAGCTGTTCCGTACCAATCAGTTCACGGTCGCCACCATCGGAGATCGGGCCGAGGCCGCCACCTTCACCGCCGATCCCGAGCACTACATGGCCTGGAAGGACCCGTTCCCCTCCACACCTGAAGAGGTGGCCGAGTCGTTGGGTAAACCGGTGGAGAGGGTCACGCAGCAAGAACTCCTCACGGCGGGGATGCTGGCTCCGGAACGCCTGCTCGACATCGTCCGCCACTTCACCCTGTTCATGGAGACCCCGGGTCGCTCCATCAAGATCGTGGCCCGCTACCAGCAATACCGGGGCGTCCACCAGGCCTTGCATAGGTTGCTCACCGGCACCACCAGGGCGGAAACCGGCCAGACCGACCAAAGAGGGGGGATCATCTGGCACACCCAAGGGTCGGGCAAGAGCCTGACCATGGCGTTCCTGGTGCGGGCTATGCGCAGCCATCCCAAGCTGAGGCGGTTCAAGATCGTCCTGGTAACCGACCGAAAAAACCTGCAAAACCAGCTTCAGAAGACCGCCCAATTGGCCGGGGAAGCGGTCAAGGTAGCCCGCACGGTCAACGAGGTCGAGGAGCTGGTCAGCCCGCCGGGGCCGGGGTTGGTGATGGTGATGATCCAGAAGATGGGCGACCTTTCTGCGGACGAAAACGAAGGCATCAGGCGGATAACCGAGCCGATGAACGAGTCTGAGTCGATTCTGGTAATGGTGGACGAGGCGCATCGATCCCACTCCTCGGTGCTGCACGCCAACCTGATGGCCGCCCTGCCCAATGCGGCCCGGATCGGTTTCACCGGAACTCCGATCATCATGGGCCAACGGACGAGGACCTTCGAGATCTTCGGTGACTACCTCGACCAATACAAGCTGGGCCACTCGGAGGCGGACGGCTCCACAGTACCGATCCTGTACGAGGGTCGATTCACCGACGCAGCGGTCAGGGGTGCCTCCCAGATGGATGAGATATTCGATAGATGGTTCTCGGATCTCACCAAAGACGAGCGGCGCACCCTGCAACAAAAATTCGCCACCGTCCCCCAGGTGCTGGAAGCCCCGGAACTGATCGAGGCCAAGGCCCGAGACCTCCTCATCCACTATGTGCGCACCGTGATGCCCGGCGGCTTCAAGGGGATGGTCGTGGCGTCCAGTCGGAAGGCCTGCCACATGTATTACCAGGCTCTGAACCAAGCCCGCGACGATCTGGTAGGCATGCTCCGTCCCGACAACCACCACGATTCCGATGGAGGCCCTTCTATAGAAGTCCCCCTCTGGGCGGGCGAGATCACGGATTCTCAGATCGACCTGCTCGAAAACCTGGATTTTGCGCCGGTCATCTCCGGCACCCACAACGATCCGCCTGAATACGCACCCTGGACCGGCCCGCACCAACCGGCCAACATCGACCGTTTCAAGCGCCCGCTCGGACCTGAGGACGACGGCAGGCACAGCCCGCTGGCCCTGGTGATCGTCAAGTCGATGCTGCTGACCGGATTCGACGCTCCTCTGGCCCAGGTTCTCTATCTCGACCGTTCGATCAAAGAGGCCGAGCTGCTCCAAGCCGTGGCCCGGGTCAACCGCACCGCCCGCCACAAGAAACACGGCTTGGTGGTGGACTACTACGGCGTTTCTACCCGGCTCCAGGAGGCCTTGGCCGTCTACGCCGACCCCGACGGCAACCTGATCGAACCCGATGTGGAGAACGCCCTCCGCTCGCTTGCGCTCGAAATCGAAAAGCTCGAGCCTCGTAAAGAACGGGTCAGGCAGATCTTCGTCCAGCACGGCATCGAACCCGCTGCGGACCCTCAGACCATCGAAGACTGCGTTCAGCTGCTGGGAGACGAGCGGCTTCGAGCCGAGTTCGATCTGGCGCTTCAAACCTTCTTCGCCACCGTCGACACCGTCCTCCCCCGGCCGGAAGCCCTGCCCTTCATTAAGGACGTCGAGATCTTCGGTGAAATCCAGGTGGCCACCCGCCGCCGCTATCGGGACACCCCCGACGGCGACTTCGACCCCTACAAATATCAGGAGAAGGTGCGGCGGCTGATCGATAAGCACATCACGGTGCTCGACCTCAGCCAGAGGGTCGCTCCCCTCCTGATCACCGACCCCCACTTCACCGTATCTATAGACCAGAACTACTCGGGTCGGACCAAGGCCTCGGAGATGGAACACGCCCTGCGCCATCACATCCGCTCCCATCTCGAGGAGGATCCGGCCTACTACGCCAAGCTGTCGGAGAGACTTGACCAAATCCTGGAACAGCTGGAGGAACAGTGGGATCAGCTGGCCTTCGAGCTGGAGGAGCTGACCAAGGAGGTCAAGTCGGGCCGCCAAGACGTGAACGAGACCGGCCTGGATCCGACCACCGAGCTCCCCTTCCATAACCTGATGGCCGATAAGGTGGCCGACCGCTCCTCCGCAACCGATGCGGTGTTGATCGAGCTGACCTCCCGACTGGTGGACATGATTCGCCGGATGGTGGGGGTGGTGGGCTTCTGGGACAACCCCATCAAACAGGACGATCTACGCAAGGCGATCAAACTCAGGCTTGACGACAGCAGCCTGTTCGACTTCGCCGACCTTGACGAGCTGTCATCCGAGCTGGTCGCCATCGCCAAGGCCAACCAACATCACCTGAACTGACATGACCGGCCCGACCGCTACGGCGCTCCACGATCTTCCCCATCTGACGGTTGGGGAGCTGGTGTTCAAAGTGGCCCCTCCCCGCCCCAGAAAGACCATCGAGATCGTGGTGGAACGAGACGCCTCGTTGGTACTCAAGGCTCCACCCGCCGCCACGGTCGAACGGGCTACCCGCTTCGTCACCGATAAACGGGAATGGGTCTATCGCAAGCTGGTGGAAAAGGATGCGCTGACCGGCCCGACCGTGGTCAAGCAGCTCGTGGAGGGGGAAGGCTTCGTCTACCTGGGCCGTAGCTACCGCCTAACCCTGGTCCCGGACGAGACCCGGGTCCGCCTGGTCGGAGGCCGGTTTCGCCTACCTACCGAAGTGGCCGACCAGGGCGGGATGGCCATGCGCCGCTGGTACACCGAGGTGGGACGAAAATGGCTGATTCGGCGCATCCGCCCCTGGAAGGCCCGACTAGGCGAACCGTCCGTGAGGGTGGACGTAAGAGACCTGGGATTCCGCTGGGGTTCCGCCCGCCCCAAACCCGACTCCCCTCATATCAACATCCACTGGGCCACCCTCCAGCTTCCCCCCGGTCTGATCGACTACGTTCTGGCCCACGAACTGGCCCACCTCCACGAACCCAACCATACCCCCGAGTTCTGGTCGCTGCTGGAGCGCCTTATGCCCGACTACCCGAGCAGAAAAACCGCCCTGGCCAACCAAGGCAAACAAATCTGGCTAGGGACGGTATCCGGCTAGCCCTGGGATTTGGACGTAAACCGGTCGACCGGACTGTCAGGACTCGTCCTGTGGGCAGTGTGGGCACGGGTCAGCAGCGACAAGGCGCTTCACCTTTAATAAAGAGCAGTCTTTTGGGATTGCTTCCAAGACCGTCTCTGCTAGTGATTCGTACTCACACCGTCGGGCAAGCTTTCGCAGCCGTTTGAGTCCGATACTCTTTTGATCAGGCAGTTTGCTCTCGGGCACCACGAGAAACTCCCACTGGGAAGCCATGCGGTGATCCGCTAATGCCTTGTCCGACTCGCCGTGCCAGGCGAAAACGTATACGTCGGAAGGCCGCCTGCCCTGAGAGCAGACAAATTGGTATTTACCTTGGGCATTTTTCGCCCAAACCCACTTGGGAGCGGAGATGTCGAACCGCGGGCTCACCTTGGTCTTCTCAGATGACGTTCCGGACCAACTCTGGAGAACGCTCGACTGCTTGACCTCTACCCGGGCACCTGTCTTAAGGTCCTCTACGTCCCAGGAGTCCCACGTTTCGGTGAGACACCAGCGCGGGTCGGCGCTTTGCATGATCAATTCCACGAGGCATTCCACATAGTCGGCCCGCTCGACATTGTTGATCAGCGGCCGGTCGTAGACGTGTTCCGCCACCCGGCGCAGAACCAGATCGGTAATCTGGCGCTGGGTTATAAAATTGTTAAAGGATCGGTCTCTCGACATCTAGATGACCACCCCCTTTCCGGTCTCAATGCGACGAGCTTACCAACCCGGCCGAATAGGGCACCCGCCCAGCCCCCTTAAAAGAACCCCACCACACCGCGTTTCGCCCTTTCTCCCTCCTGAAACCACTAATTGACGCTGGTTTGATCTGATTTCTTTGATTTTTCTAAGAAATAGGCTCATATTGGTGGGTTATGTCCTACATAGCTGGTACGATCATTCATATGAACCAAACAACCACCACCGACGACACCGGCCAAACGGACCATTCCGAACTTTACGAGGCGATCAACTTCTACGGCGAAGACCCGATCCGCGCCGCGGAGGAACGTATCAAAGAAGACCAAAAAGCTATCGACCGGCTGCGGGGCCGTCAGGTTTCGTGGTTGAAGTTGGTGATCCGCCGCAAAGGAACCTACCGCGACGGATACCGGTCTTTGATCGATTGGACGGCTTCGCGTTTGGATATACCACATAAAGACGCCGCGGATTTGGCGTATTTGGCTCGCCGGTTGGATGATGAGACGATCCGTATGATCGCAGAAGGATATTTTTCGTTCTCACGTACTCTTGCTGAGCAGCGGTTGTTGGATGCTGGGGGTGATGACGCGGCGGTTGCCGAGTCGGAGAAGATGGATTTGTTGGGGGTGAAAAAACTAGCCGCCAGATACCGCAAAATGTCGAAAACGGATGATAAGAAAATTTTTGAGAGCCAGTATGTGAACCTTCGCGAATCAGACGACGGACGACAGTGGTTCCTGTCAGGACGTTTGACCGCCATAGACGGAGAGATCATCAGAAAAGCGTTAGACAAACGAGCCGACCAGGTTCCCGACATCGCGACCGGCCCCGACAGGCAGCTAACCCCCGCCCAGAAACAAGCGATCGGTTTGACCACCATGGCCGCCGACGACCTCGACGGACATATAAACGAATCCCACCGTTCCGGTGACTGCGACGGACGCGAACCCGTAGTGACAGTGATCAAACAAGCCGATCTCGCCGAAGCCTCAGACAACACCCAAGGGATAGAGATCGGCAGAATCCGTATCGGCCCCGACGCGCTTGCGGAGATCGAATGTGTCGGTAGGGAAGAAACCGTTTACAAACATGACGAACAGAAAGTCGAACCAGGCCCCACAACCAGACAAATCCCCAGAAAACTCCGTCGGGCGGTACTGGCTAGGGACGGCAAATGTGTGATCGACTCGTGCGGACGAACCTACCGGCTCCAAACCCATCACATCATCCCCCAAAAAAACGGAGGACCCCACAGCGCAGAAAACCTGGTCACCCTTTGTTTTTTTCATCATCACATAGCCATCCACCGGCTCGGCCACCAAATCGACCCCCACAGCCCACCCCACAGACGACGACTACTACCCCCCGAAGACTGGACAGGCTACCGACACCCCACCAACCGCATATACCGAAACCAAGACCAACAACAAGAACACGCCCGCCAGGTATACCTCAAAAACTACAAAAACAAAAAGACAACAACCCAAACCGACACAGAAAACCTACCCCACCCCGGCGGCTAAACCTCGGGCTGTCTCATATAGTCATCAAGCATGGGCTCTATGGCAGAGCGCAGTCGACGCAGGGTCGGAACCGCCCATTCCTGTGCCGCCGCCCACTTATCCTCTTCCTCATAGCCGATCGGATCAGGGAAATAGACGTTAATTAGCGACGCCCTCTTTTCCTCAAGTTCTAACCACTCGAGCGGCTCGGTTCCCTGGAACGGCTCTTCAATTTCAGACTTTCGGGATAAGAAGTACTCATATATTCTTTTGTTCTCCTGCTTGTTCCTGGTATCAATGTATGCCTCACAGCGCAACCTCCTAACCCCACCGGGTCTAAAATGTGATATTGAACATGACGCCCTGGCGGGACTTAAAGGTTCCCTTTGCCTGTTTTAGCGGCCTTCCTGCCCAGCCCAGTAATTACCCTCTGCGCGCATCGCGGTCTGTATACCTTCCCAGAACTTTCTAAGCAGTTTTTCTCTCTCGCTGTCGTTTCGAGTGGCTCGAACGCTTCGGGACCAGTCGTCGGGCTGCACCACCACCCTTAGGCGTGGGCGGGTTTCGAACCCCCGATTTTCCAGGCCTCCAGGCCGAGGCCGAAAAACCCCCTGTCTTCCGTTGAGACCGAGTTCAACCAATTGAGTGCCGAGCGATGTTCGGGACGAAACTCCTCTGCCACCAACACGGCGTAGGCGGTGTCCTATATGCCTGCCGCGTAGGTGATGAGCTTGCCGAGGTGATCGTGGTCGGTGGAGCCGTACATGTTTTCGATCACGACACTCGCACCGCTTGAGACCTCCCTGAAGACAAGATCAACCCGGTAGACACCTACCGTGACTTCCACGCCATCGAGTTCCAGTTCCATTCCCAGGGCCTCGCTGATCAATTGGGGGTTATCGGCCAGCCAAGGCGTAAAGTCATTGTCCTCCGTGGGCCAAACCTCGCGCACCGGCACCATGTCCAGAGTTCCAATATCGATTTCAGTCATTAATACACCCTTCGCTTCGGGCCCGGTTAGAGGGTTCCCCATCTTCCTGGAGCAGCTTTATAGCCAACGCCGCCTGGCGTTTGGTTGGAATATACTGGCGGACTGTGACTGTAGCCCGCATACGTGAAGCCCGGTACCTCTTGAGCCCCCCCCCCGGCGGTAGGGACGAATCGCACCTCAGGGAGGGTTTAAGCAGTTCAGATAGCCTTTGCTTGGGTCCGGTCAAAAAATGTCACAGGCGTTGGGTAGCTTAAGGGGGCAATGGAAATTTCTGCTTCTTCTTTGACTTGGCTGGACTTCTCTGAGCGGGATAAACGGCGGGCAAACCAGGTTATCGACCTGTTTCGGGAGACCGGCACGATGGACGAGCTCGGGGTGGCCACCGTCCGTCAGTGTTACTCCAATTTCTTCTTTCCTGGGACCAGCACCATCCAGACCCGCGCCTGCTACTTCCTGCTGGTGCCCTGGACCTTCCGGCGGATGGAAAACGAACGTGTCCCTTCGGGTCGGGCCGAGGAATGGACACGGAATACCGAACTCTATCTCAACCGCAAATTGCGAGAATGCGAGGACAACCAGGGTGTGTTCGGGGGACGGGCCGGCAATGCCTTGAAGCGGCTTCCGAGCGAGATCTATTGGGGTGGGCTGTGGAGCTGGGGGATTCGCCTCTACCCCGGCTATATGCAGACCTATTTCCGATCGCTGGACGGTTTCTATCAGGGCCGAGCATATTCGAAGCGGATGGGCCGGGACGACCCGGAGGGCAAGACCGCTCCTCCTTCCAACTGGCACCCTAACCTTCCCGACCCTCCGCCCGGCTTCCCGAGAAATATGACTACGAAACTTCGGAAAGAAGACGCCGAATATCTGCGGGATCGTATCCAGGCCCGGCATCCGCAGAGCCTGCTGGCGGTTTTGGCCGGTCGGGCCAACCCGGACGACCTGGAGAAAGGCTGGCCCTGGGATCACGCCAAGCTATCGGAAGTCTCAAAGGACCTGCGGGAACAGCTGTATAACGCCCGGCTTTTCTCCATATCTATCCAAGGTGCCGCCCTGCTCTACAACCTAATGCTGTCCGAGCTGAGAGAGAACGATGACTGGATCGAACACTATCAAGGGGATCTGGCGGAATGGGCCAAGAAATGGGGCTCGGAAATTGACGATCTTGGGGCGGGGTTCAAAGACTGGAAGCCGGACGGGGTGTGGAGGTTCGTATCGAGGCAGGGCGTAAGGCTCGGCTACCCCACCCGACGGTTCGTCGAAGATTGGGTACAGGAGCTCCATCGAAACGGGCCTGAGGCCATAACCGATGCCGGATCGAAGGCCCGTGAGCTGGTGAGAAATCGAGAGATCTCGCTCAAAAGGAACCGGTCACGTTTCAAAAGCAAACGCCATCTGGAGCGCTGGGGTGGGGAGTCGGGAACCGGACGGCTGGACTTCAGACACTGGGCGGCCAAGCGAATCCTCCGAGACATCTTCGAGGGACTGGAGTAGGGGGCAACGATGGTTTTAGGCACCCGTGATCGGAGCCTCCTGCTCGACAGCCTGCGCCCGCCGGAGGGCTACCACCTGCGCCGGGCGGTCGGCACCACCTTCACCCTTGACCTGATGGCGCTCCTGACCGCTCCGCTGGCCTTCACCTTCTTCGATTCGCACGACGAAGAAGGGGTGCCGATTTCGAGTCCGTTGGTGCTCCTTCAAGCGCTGCGGAGGCATGCCGAGAAGATCACCCTATTCTGCCAGGCCGGTGCGATCAGCGTGCCGGGGTCGGATCAGCCGCTGCTGGCCCACCTGGAGGGTTCGGTGATCGAGGTACAACCCCAACAGGGGCACGGAATCTTCCACCCCAAGGTGTGGTTTCTCAACTTCGAGTCTGCGGAAGGGCCCACCGTCTATCGGGTGCTGTGCCTGTCTCGCAACCTCACCTTCGACAAGGCCTGGGACACCTGCCTCCGCCTGGAGGGAAAGGTGATGCCGGAAGAGACCACTTTCGAGCGGAACCGACCATTCTCCGAAATGCTGCGAGCCCTACCCGAGATCGCCATCCGTCCCACCAAAGAAGAGTTGCAGGCGGACATCGACCGGATGGCGGAAGAGATTCTGCGGGTGGACTTCCAGCCCCCGAAGCATTTTGAAGATTTCCGGGTTCATTATTTCGGGCTGAACGACCGCTTCGAATGGCCGTTTCCCACCGCAGACCGAAGCTTGGCGGTGTCTCCTTTCCTGATCGGCTCCACCACCATGAAGCTGGTAGAGGAGCACGGGCTGCAGGTGCTGATTTCCCGTTCCGATGCCCTGGACGATGTGGCCCGCAACCCTGGTCGGGAGGCCCTGCCCGAAACCTGTTATATGCTCTTTTCCGGGGCTGATCTGGACGCCGATGAGGTCAACGAAAACGAGGCACCCGAAGAAGAAGAGGAAGAAGCGGGGTTAGAAACCGACTTGGTGGGACTCCACGCCAAGTTGTTCCTGTTCGAACAGGGCAATAAGGCCCACCTGTTCACCGGCTCCAACAACGCCACCTGGTCGGCCTTCAACCGCAACGTGGAGGTGCTGGTCGAGCTGATCGGCAACCGGAAGAAGTGCGGAATCGAAGCCTTTCTCGGGCCGGAGGACGATCCTCGACACGACACCATCCGATCCCTGCTGGAACAATATCGGATACCCGAGGAAGCTCCGCCCAAGCCGCCCGAAGAGGAATTGCGGAGAGGGATCGGTCGCTTGGCGAGGGAAATCGCCGCCGTTCCCTTCACCGCCCGGGCAGAGGATGTGGACGAAAACCAGTGGGACCTGGTCTTATCCGGGTCTCTTCCGGAGATCCCCGAGGGGGTGACGCTCAAGATTTGGCCGGTGACCCTCCCGTCGGTTCGGGCCGAGTCAGTCGAAGCGGAAGATATCGGGGCGGATACTCCCATCGCCGCCTTTAAGCAGATGTCCTTGGCAGGCTTGACCGCCTTCTTCGCCTTCGAGTTGCACCGCCAAGAAAACGGCCACCAGGCTAAAACCCGCTTCACGGTCACTGCCGAGCTGGTCGGTGCCCCCCAGGATCGCAAGGAGCGCATCATGCGTTCCTTCCTGACCGATCATGATCGGGTTCTCTGGCTGTTGATGCTCATCCTGAGGGGCGGCGAGGGCTTGGTGGGCGGACTATCACAGACAGGTACCACCCGTAGCGGTGGGGGAGGCGGAGGCGGCGCGGGGTCGTGG
>VXMP01000016.1 GCA_009841075.1 Acidimicrobiia bacterium
CCCTCCCGTATCATGTTTTTTTGAGCCCGGGGATCCGATCGGGATACCTACCTCTTGCCCGGCCTTCGGTGCTTGGCAACTCCCTACGTATCATGAGTCCGGGACATTTTCAACCCCTAATTTCGAGAACGCGAAAAACGCCTTCCCGAGCACCTGGAGCCACCTCCCTTGCCGGTGGATTGGGGCTTGGATGAGCCATCCCGGTCTGATACCCGCTTCCGTCTGCCTCAGGTTGGAATATTCTTGACTCGGAGCGGAGGTCGGGTTGTCGGCGTCCTTTTCTTGGGGTAGGCTGGTGGGGTGATTTTGACATCGGTCTATTCGTATTACACCTTTACCGGGCCCGGTGCCCGGGCTTGGTGTGACGTCTAGACCACCTCAATCGTCACAGAACCAACGGCCCGGAGTCACCATCGCTCCGGGCGCTTTTATGTTCGGAGTGATCCAAAACCATCTGAGGAGCATTTATGGAACGGAGAGCGTTACGCAACGGATCGACTACCAACACCATCGTCGAAGTAGGTCTGACCAGGTTCGGTCAAGACCCCTTCCCGACCATCGCCGGACCCCGGGCGGTCGAATCGGAGGAACAAATCCGAGCCATTGCCGAAGCCGTGTCCGAGGGTGGTGCGGCGGTGCTGCGGGGCGGGGTTTTTGAGTCCAGCGCCTCCCCCTACGCCTTCCCCGGGCTGGGCGAACCCGGTCTCCGACTGTTGCGGGACGCCGGTGCTGAGTTCGGCCTTCCCACGGTTACCAAGGCCCTTGAACCCAAAGATGTGGACCTGGTGGCCTCCCATGTGGACATGATCCATGTTGATCCTCGCTCTATGCAGAACTTCGAGCTGTTACGGGTGATAGGACAGACCGGTAAGCCGGTGCTGCTGGAACGAGGAGGATCGGCCACGGTGGACGAATGGTTATGGGCGGCCGAGTATGTCCTGGCCGAGGATAACGACCGGATAGTCCTGTGCGAGGGGGGTATCCGCACCTTTGAGCATTCCACCCGGGCCACCCTCGATCTGAGCTCTATTCCGGTGCTGAAAGAGACCAGCCATTTGCCGGTGATTGTGGCACCCTCGGCCGCAGCCGGCTCTCGAACCCGGATCCGGCCCTTGGCGCTCGCCGCCCAAGGCGTGGGTGCCGACGGTTTGATGGTTGAGGTACATCCCGATCCGATGGGGGCCCGAACCGAGGTATCCCACCAGATCACCTTCGAAATGTTTACGGACCTTATGGACGCTTTGGGTGTTAATCGGGTTCGACACAACATCGACCTGATCAACCGTGACCTGGTGCGCCTACTGGCCCGGCGACATCGGATGGTGATGCGGATCGGCCAGCTCAAGGCCGAAAGAGGGATGCCGGTCCATGTGCCGGAGAGGGAAGAGGAGCTGCTGGCCATCGTCCGACAGGAAGCCGAAAGACACGGACTTGATCCGGCCGAGGTGGAACGGATCTTCGAGCTCATCCTTGCCCAGGCGCGGGAGAAGCAGCGCCAGGAACGAGCCGGGTCCTGGTCACAGGCCTGAACACCCCTAAAGCGGTGGGGGACGGTGAAGAACGGGGGGGCCGCTCCCCGACTCGACACCTCTTGAAGAAGTCTATGCAAGATAGAGACCCAAAAACCGACTATTCCGCCGGATGGTCTTTTAACAAGCAAAGCCGAACTTCTTATTAAATCGGGGGCTTGCTAGCATCCAAATCAACATTTTCCCCAAACCCGGCCAAGGGAAAAGGAGGAGCAAGTGACGACCAAGAAACCGGACGGCCCCCCTCTGGAAGAGACCTTGGAAACCAAGGTAGTAGATCGGCGGGATTTCCTGAAGAAGGCAGGCATGACCGTTGCCGCAGGTGGTTTGCTCACCGCAGTTGCTGCTTGCGGAGACGATGAACCGACCACCACCGAAGGTACCGCCGCTCCCGCCACCACAGCCGGAAACGGAGACGGAGGGACTACCTCCTCCACCGTTGCGGACGCAGTTGAGGTGGTAATGACCCAAGGGGGTCCGGAAATCGAATGGGAGATGGGCACCAGTTGGCCACTCTCTCTGGACACCATCTACGGTGGGGCGGTTGATTTCGCCGAGCGGGTTAGCGCCCTGACCGGTGGACGATTCCAAATCACCCCCCGAGCCGGCGGAGAGTTGGTTCCGGCCCTGGAGATACTGCAGAACGTCCAGTCGGACTCCATACCGATCGGGCACAGTGCCTCCTACTACTACGTTGGGCTTAGCCCGGCCACGGCTTTCAACACCGCCCTACCCTTCGGCCTCACCTACCGCCAGCAGTGCGCCTGGATGTATGAGGGAGGCGGCCTGGAGCTGATGCAGGATTTCTACGCCGACCGGTTCGGCGTGATCGTGTTCCCGGCCGGCAACACCGGAGTCCAGATGGGCGGATGGTTCAACAAGGAAATCAACTCCGTATCGGATCTGGAAGGGCTGCGTATGCGGATTCCAGGCCTGGGTGGTCAGGTGATGGAGCGACTGGGTGTCACGGTGCAGGTTCTGCCCGGAGGCGAGATCTTCCAGGCACTTCAGACCGGCGCTATCGACGCCACCGAATGGGTCGGCCCTTACGACGACACCACTATGGGATTCCAGCAGGTCGCCAGCCTCTACTACTACCCGGGATGGTGGGAGCCAGGCCCCGAGCTGGATGTCATGATCCCCTTGTCGCGCTGGAATGAGCTACCGGAGGAATATCAGGAGATCATCAAGGCGGCGGCCTATGCGGCCAATGCCACCATGATGGCCCGATATGACGCCAAGAATCCGGTTGCGCTGGCCGACATCATCCAGTCGGACGTGGAGCTTCGTCCCTTCCCGGACGATGTGATGGCAGCGGCAGAAGCAGCGGCTTTCGAGTTCTACGAGGAACGGGCCGCCGAAAATGATGACTTTGACACCATTTTCAGGCAGTGGAACGCCTTCCGCGACGGAATCACCCAATGGCACGGACTGGCCGAGACCGCCATGGTCAGCTGGACAGGACGTAACTAAGACCTAAAACATATCCATATCCAAAAAGGAGGGGTTGGAGAAATCCGGCCCCTCCTTTTGGTGTTTTTGGGCGACTTTGAAAAGGCGGTTTTAGGCCGGCTTGATAGAGGGGGATAGAGAGGTCAGCCGCCGATCACGGACGGTAGCCAGGTGACGGTGGGGGGAAAGATCATCACCAGGATCAGGGCCACACCCTGGAGAGCCATGAACGGAAGGGCACCCCGATGGATGTCCAGGGTTTTGACCTCCGGGGGGGCCACGCTCTGCAGGTAGAACAGGGAGAACCCGACCGGAGGAGAAATAAAGGCCATGTTGAGGTTGATGGCAATCATCACCGTGAACCAGATCATCAGGGCGGGAAGTTCCTCGAAGGGGGTTGCTCCCAGCTCGTGGAGAATCCGAACCGCCGGAACAAAAATCGGCATCACGATGAAGGTGATCTCGATGAACTCCAGGTTGATCCCCAGCAAGAACACGGCGATGTTGGCGATGATGATGAACCCCCAGAAGCCTCCGGGTAGGCCGGTCAACAAATCCTGAGCCAGCCTTTGCCCGCCCAGCTGGTCGAACACCAGCTGGAAGAAGGTCGAGCAGAACAGGATCATCAGGACCAGGCCGGTGATGTGGGCGGTGGAGCGGGTGGCCCCGCTTAGCACCGGAATCCTCAGGTTTCGGTTCAAGGCCGCCAGCAGGACCGCGGCGGTCGCTCCCACGGCACCGGCTTCGGTGGGGGTGGCGATTCCGGCGAAGATCGATCCGAGCACCGCCAGGATCAGCAGGATGATCGGTAAAACCGAGACCAACAGCTCCCTGACCAGTGCCCAGCCGTGCAGGGTGCGGGCCTCTTCCGGGAGGGCGGGTGCCACCCCTTGGCGGGTGTAGGCCTTGAAGATCACCCACAGTCCGTAGATGGTGGCCAGCATCAGTCCGGGGATCATCGCCCCGAGGAACAGGTCGCCCACCGACACCCCGACCACCTGGGCCAGAAGGATCAACACCAGCGAGGGAGGAAGCAGCTGGGCCAAGGTGCCGGAAGCCGTAATGATTCCGGTCGCCAGCCGATGATCGTATCCATAGCGAACCATGGTCGGAAGCGACAGCAGGCCCATGACAATCACCGTGGCGGCTACCACGCCGGTGGCGGCGGCCAACATGGCCCCCACTATCACCACGGTCAGTCCCAAACCCCCTTTAAGCCGGCCCAGCGCCATACCGATGGTGGTGAGCATACGTTCGGCTAGCCCCGATTTTTCAAGGATCGCCCCCATAAAGACGAAGAACGGAATCGCCAACAGGGTGAAGTTATCTACCGCCTTGAACCACCGGCTGAACAGGATTATGAAGCGGTTGAAGTCATATTCTCCTAAGAGGATCCCGATCATCCCGAACACGATGGCGGTGCCGGCGAACGAGAAGGCCACCGGATATCCCACCAGCAACAACACCAGGAAGAGGGCGAACATGATGATGGCGAGCCATTCGGTACCCATCATTCCACCCTAGGCGTCCACCCGGAGCGGGGCGTCGGAGATCAGCTCCTCCTGCTTGCCTATTTCGTGACCGGCCAACCGGCCGGACAACCGGATAAGGGTGGCTATGGCTTGGAAGCCCAGCAATACGAACGACACCAAGATCAGGGCTTTGAGGGGGGCTCTGGGGAGGCCGCCGGGATCGGGCGATACCTCCCAGATACTCCAGGAGTTCATCACCGGCTTCCAAGAAACCCAGATGGCCAGGGCGGAGAACGGGATCAGCGCGATCAAATGACCGATCAGGTCGATCCGGGCCTTCACCTTCTCGGAGCGTTCTGCGTACCAGAAGTCCACCCGGACATTGCCGTTGTAGCGCAGTAGGTAGGGGAACATCAGGAGAAAGAGGATCCCGTACAGGTACCACTGAGCTTCGATCCAGGTGTTGTTGACCAGCTGAGCCTCGGTGTAGCGGCCCACATAGCGCAAGAAGACGTTGAGGAAGCCCACCGGGATGAGAATGGCCACCAGGAGACGAGAGGTCCAACCGCAGGCGTCGGTGATGCCGTCCGCCACCAAAACGATCCCCCGAGCAATCTTTGCCGGCACAGATCCGATAGTCATCTCCTAAACGTTAGGGAAGTCAACTACAACTCTAGACAGTAACCGCCCAACCATGGTACCCACCTACCTGAAGGGTTGTAGATGTTAAACGGTGGCGTCGGCGACGACCACCGCTATGAACAGGCCGAACAAGCCCAAAAGGACCACCCCCTGCCACCGCCCCAGCCGGGATCGGGTGGCAGCCATGGCCCCGGCTACCACGACGATCAGCATCATCACCAGGTGCTCTGCGGTGCGGCGCTCCCCGATCGGGCCCGCACCGATAACCCCGGCCACGCCCACCACCAACAGCGAGTTGAACAGGTTGGATCCCAACAAGTTCCCGATCAAAAGTCGGGTCTCCCCCCTACGGGCGGCGGCCATGGCGGTTACCAGCTCAGGAAGGCTGGTTCCGAGGGCAAAAATGGTGGCCCCCACAAACCCGCCTGCCAGCATGTAATGATCGGCTACCCGACTACCCCCGTCCACCAATAGCCAAGCCCCCACCGTGATCCCGATCAGAGAAAGCACCGTTTTGCCGATTTCGGGAAGGGCTCGAACCGAAGTCCGGTCAAAAGGCTCCGTCATGGTCGGACCAACCGCTTCGGAATCTTCTGTTTCGTGTTCCGGTTTGGTCCAGGCGATCAGGAAGAACACCGCAATAGCCATCCCGGACACCAAGAGAATCCCCTCCCAAAGATCCAGTTTGTCATCCCAGACGACCACCACCAAGGCGGTCATCCCCGCCAAGGTCAGGCCCCCTAGTCGGCGGGCCTCACCAGGCCGGACCACCACCGCCGAGATCACCGCGCTAACGCCCAGCACCAAGGACAGGTTGGCGGCATTGGAACCCACCGCGTTGCCTATCGACTCGGCCAGCTCACCCCGATAGGCCGCCAGTGCGCTAACGACCAGCTCGGGCGCGGAGGTGCCGAAACCCACCACCAGAGCACCAATCAGGAGAGGAGAAGCCCCCCATATCCGGGCCAGGCGGACGGCAGATTCCACGAAAGGGTCGGCGGAAATCCATAGCAACGCTACGCCGATACAAATGAAACCCAGACCCAGCCAGAGCACGATCTTTTAGGTTACCCGAACTACTGATACGGCTAGCGTAGGGTTACTGCAAGCTCCCGTATAGGAACCAGATCATGCCGGACGTATTCATAGTTGATGCCTGTCGCACCCCGATGGGTCGGCTAGGCGGGAAGCTGGCCGGAGTCCGCCCCGACGATCTGGCTGCCCATGTGGTCCGGTCACTTCTGGAACGAAACCCCGGGGTGACCAGAGGGGATATAGAAGACGTGGTTTGGGGGGCGGCCAATCAATCCGGCGAGGACAACCGCAACGTGGGTCGTATGGCGGCGCTGCTGGGAGGACTAGGGATCGAAACCTCCGGCCAGACCGTCAACCGGCTGTGCGGGTCCGGGCTGCAGTCTGTGATAACCGCCGCCCATTCCCTGATGGCCGGTTGGGGTGAGGTGATGATCGCCGGAGGCTCGGAATCGATGAGCCGGGCCCCGTTCGTGCTCACCAAGCCGGAGCGGGCCTACGGGGTGGGTGCGCCGCAGATAGCCGACACAGTGCTGGGATGGAGGCTGGTCAATCCGGCCATGGACGAAGCCTTCCCACCGATCAGCCTGGGCCTAACTGCCGAGAAGGTAGCCGCCCGCTATCGGGTTTCCCGCCGGGATCAGGATGGTTTCGCCCTGGACAGCCATAGGAAGGCGGTAGCCGCTCAAGCCGCCGGACGATTCGATTCCGAGATCACCCCGATTGAGGCACCGGCTCTCCCTAAGCAACGCTCCACCGTCCTGATCAGCGAGGATGAGGGTCCGAGGAAGGACACCTCCCTGGAGGCTTTGGCCAGGCTATCGCCGGTTTTTCAACAAGGGGGAACGGTTACGGCCGGTAACTCCTCGCCGATGAACGACGGCGCGGCCGGGGTAATCCTCGCCACCGAGGCCGGTGTTCGTCGGTTGGGTCTGACCCCTATGGCCCGGCTGGTCTCATCGGCGGCGGCAGGAGTCCATCCCGACCTGATGGGGATCGGACCGGTACCCGCCACCCATCAGGCGCTGGCCCGGGCCGGGCTGGAGATAGCCGATCTGGATCTGGTGGAACTGAACGAGGCCTTCGCGGCCCAGGCGGTGGCCTGCCTGAACCGGCTGGGTTTGGATCCCGACCGGGTGAACCCTAACGGCGGTGCTATTGCTCTGGGCCATCCCTTGGGATGCTCGGGTGCCCGGATTCTTACCACCCTGGTTCACGAGCTGGGCCGCCTTAAGGGTCGATACGGGTTGGCCACCATGTGTATCGGGGTGGGCCAAGGAATCGCCCTGATCATCGAGCGGGTTTAAGAAAAAATTGAATTATCGGGTGCTGTCCCGCCAATTGAGCCATTCCTGCACCGTAGTGAAGTCATAGTCGGGTCCGTCAACCGCCAAGGTGATCAGGGTGGCACCGGCTTCCACCAGCCCGTCGGCCTGTTCTACGCTCTCCGCCGCCTCTCGACTGCTCCCGCTGAGCGGAAGTTCGGCTGCTATCGACCGTTCCACCTCGCTTGGATCCCGGCCGACCACGCGACACCATTCGTCCAGGATGCGATTCTTCCGGATCAGGGTTTCCGCATTACCGAAACCGTGCCAGATGTCGGCGTATTTACCGGCCAACCGCAGGGTGTGTTTCTCGCCCATCCCGCCGATCAGAACCGGGATATCCCGAACCGGAGGGGGGTTAAGCAGACCGAGCCGCCGGTTGATCCGGTATAAACCGGCCTCGAAGTCCCGCAACCGGGTGCCGAAAGTCCCGAACGGATACTCATACTCGTGGTAATCCCGATCATACCATCCGGCCCCTAAACCCAGGATCAGTCGCCCCTCGCTGATGTGGTCCACCGTTCGGGCCATGTCGGCCAGCAGATGGCCGTTGCGATATGAGTAGCAGGTGACCAGAGCCCCGATCTCTACCTGTTCGGTCACTTCGGCGAAGGATGCCAACATGGTCCAGCATTCGAAATTGGTTCCGTCCGGATCGCCGGAGAGCGGGAAGAAATGATCCCAGTTGAAGATCACGTCCACCCCCAATTCCTCCGCCGTGACGGCCGCTTTTCGGATGTCTCGGTAGGTACCGTGCTGGGGACGGATTTGGACGCCGATTCTTACCGGATAAGTGGTGTTCATGCTCTAATTACCCCTTCGGGTTGGTCTGCTTTGCTTGTCGATCCACAACTCTTTGGCCCACAACCTATAAGGAAGGTACCCAGGTCGGGCGATTGCCGAACCTAGGATCTTCGGTGCGGGTTCGCTTCAACTCCCAGAAGCCGGGCACGGTAGAGACAGCCACCAGTCCATCCCACAGCCGCAATGATTCCTCTGTGCCCGGGACCTGGGTTATAACCGGTCCGAACATACCGACTTGGACCCCACTTGAATCCTCCATGGAGATGATGGGGGTACCCACGTCATCCCCCACCAGGGCCAGCCCGGCGTTCATCCGCCGGCGGATTTCCTCGTCCCAGGATTGGTCTTCAAAGGCCTCGGCATGGCGGGCGTCGATATCGTTTCGGGTTAGAACGTCGGCGACTTCGAAACCGAACAGCTTCTTATCATGGTGGATGTGGGTGCCGAACGCCCAATAGGCTCTGAACACACCCTCGTTACCCAGCTCGGTCCGCACCGATTCCATCACCCGCAGCATCCCGTGGGTCCGGTAGGTTTTTTGATGCCGGTCCGAACCCTCCTGCGGATCGTTCTTGAACATGAGGCTGATCGGCTCCCATTCCACCTGTAGGTCTCGGTTCGGCTTAACCTCTTCGACGACCCACCGGGCCGTCACCCAACACCACGGTCAAAGCGGGTCTACCCAAAATGAGATGTTCATCTCTGGTTCCTTCCTGGAGATGCGGTAACGGTAGCGTCCTGGCGGGGCCTGGTTTTAATCCGATTTACCCCGAAAAAGCCGGGTTGCGGCCTCGGTCTGGCTTCCCCTCAACCGTACCAGCACCTTAAGGCGCTCCAGTTTCTGCTTAACCGCCTGCTTGGCGTGGTCTAGAGGGTTCTCGTGTAAGAAGGTGAGCACTTCGGCAGCCACGTCGGGGTCGGAAAGGGCCGGGAACCCGTCCGCAATCCGGCTCCGGGTCATGGGAGGGACTATTTCCAGTAGGTCATCCCATTTCTCTGTGATCTGCTTCCAGGCGTAGGGGCCGGTTTTTCGGTTGGCCAGTAACTGGGCCAAAACCCAGCTTGCGTCCTGGTTACGCACTGTTCGGTCGGTGATCAGCCCTAGCGTACGATCGGTGGACTTCTGAGAATCGAAGGAAGCCATAGCCCGAAGATAGGTCATGGAATCCTGCGGGTTGGGGGCGGTCTGGTATTTATCCAGAAACGACTCGTAGGTTTCTGCGTCACCATGGGCGGCGCAGACCGCGATAACCGTCTGCACTACTTCCGGATCCACCGAGGTGGGATCGTCCAGGTGCTGCTGATAGGTGCTACGGGCCTGTTCCACCACTGCCGAACGGTTGGCCAGCCGTCCCAGTGAGCCGATGACCCGACCCCGGAGTCGCCGTTCCAGATCGGTCTCGCCGGCCGCCGGGATCCATCCCAGTTCATCGGCCAACGGTTCAAGCAGCTCGGCCACCCAACCTTCATAACCCGGCCTTACCTGGTCTATTACCAGATGATGCCCGATCGCCCCGGTCGCGGCCAGCAGGGTTCCCCAGACCGCCTGGGATCGTTCCTCCCGGTAAGCCTGGGCCAAGACCAGGAAATCGGCCACATCCACCTGGCCCGCCTCCACGAAACTCCAGGTGTCGTCGGCCAGTATGAACCGCTCCACCGGAGTTAAATCACCGAGTTGGCCTAACAGGGCGGTGAGCAGAGGGCGGCTGTATCGTGAACGATAGAAGCCGTGGCCTCCGGCGTTGGCGATCACCCAGTCAAGGGTTCCCGGTAGCGCAACCCGTTGGCCGGGCCCCTCCAGCAGGGTATTGGTCCGGAACGGTCGGCCGTCAGACACGCCCCGCAGCCGGATCGGAACCTTCCAGAGTGAGGTGTCCTGGTTGTCCGGGATCAGCAGAAACCTTTGCTGGCCGATTTCTAACCCATCGTCATCGGCCCGAACCGTTATCTGCGGGTAACCGCCCTGATGAACCCAAGTATTAAGTATTTCGCTTACCGGACTGTCCGAGGAGGCATCCAGGCTCGCCCATAGGTCTTCGGTCTCCGTGTTGGCGTAGGCGTGGGTGCGTAGATATTCACCCACGCCCCGGCGGAACGGCTCCTCGCCCACATATTGTTCGAGCATCCGCAGCACCGCCGACCCCTTGCCGTAGGTGATGGCGTCGAACATGCCTTCCGCTTCTTCGGGTGACCGCACCTCAAACTCGACCGGCCTGGTTTCGGACAGCTCGTCAACCTTGAAGGCCCAGGGGCGCTCGGCGGCGGCGAACTCCAGCCAACGCTCCCACTCGGGACGGAAGGCGTCGGTGGCCTTCATCTCCATGAAGGTGGCGAAGGCTTCGTTGAGCCAGATACCGTTCCACCATTTCATGGTGACCAGATCGCCGAACCACATGTGGGCCAGCTCGTGACCGATAACATCCAACACCCGCATTTTCTCGGCCGTGGTAGCGACCTCCTCGTCCAGCAGGAGAGCCGATTCCCGATAGGTGACGCAGCCCAGGTTTTCCATGGCCCCGAAGGCGAAGTCGGGGATGGCCACCATGTCCAGCTTGTCGCCTGGGTAAGGGATGTCGTAGTAGCCGGCCAGGTAATCCAGGCAGAATCGGCCGCATTCCAGGGCGAAGTCGGCCAGATGTCTTTTCCCCTTCGGGGCGATTACCCGCAGAGGCACTCCGTTGACTATTACCGGCTCGGTGGCCTCGAACGGCCCCACCACGAAGGCCACCAGATAGGTGGACATCACGATGGTGTCGGCGAAGGTCACCTCTACCCGTCCGTCCTCCAAAGTGCTTCTTCGCAACTCGGCACCGTTGGAGACCGCCAGAAAATTATCCGACACCACCAGGGTCACCCCGAAGGAGGCTTTGAAATCGGGTTCGTCCCAGCAGGGAAAGGCCCGGCGGGCGTCCGTTGCTTCGAACTGGGTGGTGACAATCACCTGGCTTTCGCCCGCCTGGTCGGTGAAGGTGGATCGGTAGAACCCTCGCAGCTGATCGTTCAGTATTCCGCTGAAGCGGCAGTGGATTTGGGCGGATCCGGCCGGCAGCTTCTCGGCCAGGCTCAGGATGGCTCGTTGCCGCTCCTCTTCGTAGCTGACCTCGGCGTCGATCGACCGGCCATCCGATCCGATCATCCGGGCGGAGTGTATGTCCAGCTCGATGGCGTTCAGCACCACCCGGTCGGTAGGTTCGGTTACCTCGACCTCGACTATCTCCGAGCCGTCGAAGGCGGCCCTTTCGAGGTCGGGTTCCAATCGAAGCCGATAATGCTTAGGCACCACGTGGCGCGGTAGGCGGTAGGGATCCTCTTTCATTAATACTCCATGTTCGTGGATGAGCCGACGAAAGTGCCGAGGACGTGGATACGATCAGTCCTATGGGGCCGCAGGCAACACCGCATAATATGTCCGGTCTTCGTGAGAGCGCGAATCACCCTCGTAAGGGGGTTTACCGTTCTATTGTGGTCGGGCAAATGGAAGTCCGCTAAATGGCTCGGCCCGGTTTGTTACGTTTTGATCCCATCCTGGTGGCCAAACCCTGGGGTGGCGAAAAGCTGAGCGCCCTGGGCAAGAACCCTTCTGTCGGCCTATCGCCAGGGGTTCGCGTCGGCGAGTCCTGGGAGATAGCCGACCTTCCTCCCGAAGGGCTTACTGCGGCCAAATCGGGGCGGACCAGGGTAACCTCCGGCCCCCATCAGGGCATGACCCTGCGCAGGTTGATAGCCGATTATGGATCCGCCTTGTTGGGCTCGGCCTCCGCCACCCAGGACGGCGACTTTCCGCTCCTTTTCAAGCTGCTCGACACGGCGGAACATCTCTCCATCCAGGTCCATCCTGACCAGGAACTGGCGGATCAAAAACCTGATTGGATGCCTAAAACCGAGTCCTGGTATGTGCTGGAAGCCGAACCCGAGGCCTTCATCTATATAGGCTTACGTCCCGGAGTACTGCCCGAAACGGTGGCCGCCTACGCCGGAACCTGCGCGTTGGCCACCCTGATGAACCAGGTCTTCGTCAAGCCGGGAGATTTCTACCATCTGCAGGCCGGAACGGTTCATGCACTGGGTGCCGGGGTGACGGTGGCCGAAGTCCAAACCCCGTCGGATACCACCTTCCGGCTATACGACTGGACCGCCGAATACGGCCGCTCCCCACGAGACCTACACCTCCCCTGGGCGCTGGACGCTCTTTCTTATGACCCCACTCCGTTCCCGCCGAGAAGACCGACAGATCAAGAAGGGGCTCGCCTACTGGTGGAAACCCCGTATTACTGGATACGAGAGCACCGGACAACCGACCGACAGATACCCATCAGAGAGGTCACGGAGCTACGCATTCTGCTGGTAGCAAAAGGCAAGGCGGAGATAGTCGCCCCGACCCATCCCCCGCTTGAGCTGATTCCAGGCTCAACCATCCTGGTCCCGGCCTGTCTAGGGAAAACCACCCGGATAAGGGCTAGGGAAAAGACCACCACCCTGCTGGAAATCGGGCTCGCTTAAAAGCTCCCTCGGAACAAAACCCGTAACTATGGGCCGAGCGAAAACAGGGGTGCTACGGCTACTCCGTCGGGACGTTGGTAGGCGTATCCGTCCGCAGCAGTTACCACCAGAAGTTTGGCCGGTTCGCCCATCTTTTTCTCGTCGATCTTGCGGCGCACCGCCGTCAGGGATCGGGCTGCACTTTCGATTTGGTCGCTCCCGCCGAGTTTGACCTCAACCGCAATCCAGCCGCCATCTCGGGCCTGAACAATGGCGTCGGCTTCGCTGCCTCCCGCCTCGGTTAGCGAATAGACGGCCGCATCGGAGGCCTGGGCATAGATTCGCAAGTCTCGGATGACCAGCGACTTAAACAGCAACCCGAGGGCTTCGGGATCGGCCAGAAGGCGCTCGGGACCGGCTCGCAACGCCGCCACCGCCAGTGATGGATCGATGAAATGATGCTTGAGGGTGGTGAGTAGCGGTGATCGTGATCGAAGGTGCACCGGCCACGCCGGGAGGGGTTCTATCACATGAAGTCGCTCAAGAGAGTCCAGATAGGCTCGGACGGTGTGTCGGCTGAGAGGCGAGGCCGAGTTCGCTTCGGCGGCGAGTTTGTTGAGGCCGGCCGAAGTACCAATGTTGCGAGCCAGCGACCGCAATAGGGCCTTAACCCTCATCGGATCGCGAGCTACCCCGTCAACTTGAGCAATATCGGTGCGGGCGATCTCGCCCAGGTAACTCTCCAGGGCTCGGATAACGTCTGGCACCGGTATATCAAGGCCAAGCCCCGGCCAGCCTCCCCTACATAAAGCCTCAACAGCTTCAGGCACGCCCCGTCCGGTCGGGTCTGCCACGACAGGCTCGCCGCGCAGCAAACCCGCTATCGACACCTCGGCTGAAGACAGCCCCCGTTCGGCCAAAGACATAGGCCGCAACCTCAACCGTTGAACCCGCAGCGCCCCAGAGTGACGGGTCAGATCGTCGGCAGGTGTGGCCGATCCGGTAAGGATGAACTGCCCCGGCCGGGCCCGTGCGTCGCAGGCTCCTCGGACCGCCCCCCACAAAGCCGGTACTAGCTGCCATTCATCAATAAGCCGAAGGGTTTCGCCGTCGAGCACCCGGTGAGGTTCTGCCCTGGCCAGTGCGAGCGCGCCAGGATCTTGGTCAAGCAACACCTCGCTACGGGCGAACCGCTTCGCCAGCCAGGTCTTGCCACAACCCTTAGGCCCTTCGATCAGCAGTGCACGAGCGGTTCGCACTACCCGAGCCACGCTTGACTCGGCCACCCGATAGCGATAACCCTCCGGCGTTAACGTGGGTGCCGACATATTCTCTTCCTCAACAGCCATTCGGTCTTCCCAATATACAATTTTCGAAGCAGTTGATATACCAAATCGGAGAACTTCAGTATACTAAATCGGAAGAATCTTCGTTCTATCGCGCGTTCTGGCGCGGTCCTAATGATATTTTTGACGGATCAGAAGATCGGCTCTGCTAGCAGATTGGCGATGAGGCGGATCATCAGGCCCTTGCCGCTCGGGGGCGCTCTCGGCGATGAGCAGGGTCAGGGCGGTGGGTTGATGCAGTGATCTGGAATCATCCCTTTCGCCTGTTACATACCGGATCAGCCTTGAGGCGAACACCCAGAGGTGGGACAAGGGGCAAACGTAGCCGGAGGGTACGCTTGGATCCGATCAGCCGGACACAAAGTGTCCCGGCTGTAATTGACTAACCGGCGTTCACAAATGGGGAGATTGGAGCCCATTCCGTGGTCAGGATGGCCTCTAACTCGTTAGGTTTAGACCAGGTAGCGATTCTAGAAAAGGGCTGTACCAGGGCGAAGTCTTCATCGCGCCATACGTCAACCTTATCGTTGAACAGCGAGACAAAGGCGACTGTGTGGTCTCTGGACACCATGTATGACAGATCTGTGCATACCGCAACGACCCGCTCACTCATGCGCCTGGCCCAGTCTTGCGAGACGGTATTAAGAAGGAACACCAATGAGGTCTTGGCTTCGGCAACCACCCGGTAGTCCACGGTCCAAGCACGACCGGAGCGGCCCTTTTCCTGAAAATTCCTCTGTACGTTGAATCTCCTACTAAGTAGCCATTCCTCAACCTCGTCGGCGACCGTTGTAACAGACCGCGTCTTTAAGGTGAACCAGATATCAGATAGGCGGACGGCCGCTTGGCCGAGAATGTGAATCGCATCGGGCAGGTCGGAAGGGTCTTCTCTACGGACGGACACCTGTCCCCTATCCAACTCGACACCCAGGGTGAGGCAGACGTCTTCCGCCAAGCTTCGTTGGTTCGCAGTTATCCTGTCGCTGAACGAGTGGCTGCGCAGCCATCCGAGCGCCTCGCCATAGTCGGTAATCAGAAAATCTTCGTCACTACCCTCCACGAACAAGTCGACGAGATCGCCGTCGGGATACATAAAAGGGGTGCGCACGCGAACCGCGCCTTGCGGTGCCAGAGAACAGTCGAAAAGCTTCGGCAGGCCGCTTTGGAGCGTCTGGCAAAGGTGGGAGGGGTTCACAGGCGCAGTTCCTCCTGCCAATGTGGTGTAGCAAGCGTACCATCGTGCCTGATGTTCGCCTCGGCGCAGAACTGTCGCCAGACCTCCACCGGTTGATCCCAGGTAGCGGTGATATCGAGCGGAACATACGCCATCGCGTCACGATACCGTTCTGTCCAGGTGTGCTTGTGGACATCCCCGATACATCCGCCGGTCGGATTGCGATGTTCTACGCCCATGTCCAAGGCGTAGATGCGACCAAGACCGGGATGTAAGAGGATATAGGACAACTTGCCTGCCTTCGGATTCCAGCGTCCTTGTATTTTGAGAAGAACTTCCTGAGCGGATATTACCGGAACGCGAAACCTCAACGCCGGTGGGTGATCCGGATCTGGTAACCAGTTGATATCGGTAGCTATGAGCTTCGTAGAATCCGCGAGGATCAGGTTAACTTCGTCTTGTGTGGTCACGCTATGCAAAGCGTCGGTAACCATTCAACAAAAGCCTAAGAGGTCTCATAGCACCACTTGGAGTGAGGGCACAGTCAAAGAGTCCCGACATGCTTTTTCCGGCGACCGGCAAACCTCCTCTGGTTTCATAATGGCAATTCCTCCCTGTGGAATCGGGCGTCTCATTGTACCGAGATGAGCTATCTCTTTATTTTTTTGGGTAGACTATCATAAATTAGGAGGAAGAGACAATGCCTATGAAGAATCCGTCTCATCCGGGCCTTGGGGTTCGGGAGAACTTGTTTGGACCCTCTTGGGCTTAGCGTTACCGAGACGGCGGAGGTTCTGGAGGTGGCTCGTCATACCCTTTCGAGGGTTTGGGGCGGCCACGCCGGGATTTCGCCCGACATGGCCATTCGGCTGGAGAAGGCGGGATGGTTCGGCGCGGATTTCTGGCTGAGCCGCCAAACGGACTCCGACCTGGCCCAAAGGAGCAAGGATCGGGTATGGAATATCATCATTCTGTCTTTTTGCTCGTTACTCACAAAAGTATGGTAGCATTAGAAGATAAGAACAAATGTTAAAAAGAGGGAGCATGAAAAAACCTGATACACCTGTGCGGACACGCACGAAGAGCGAGATTAGCCGGCTTGGCGATGAGATCTACGAGAAAACTATCCGCAGTCAGGTAGAGCCGGACCATATTGGAGAGGTCGTCGCCATCGATGTTGATAGCGGAAGTTGGTCGGTTGGCGAGGACGTGAGAACCGCCTCGAACCGTTTGCGGGCTCAACAGCCGAACGCTACCAGGGTCTGGCTTATTAGGGTTGGCTACCTAGCGCTGTATAGCTTTGGGGCTGGATCTCTGCGGAGGACAGAATGATCGAGGGGGTGGTCAATTCCGGCCATGAAGCGGTGGTCATACTTCCTTTGCAAGGACCGAACGGGCAGGTCAGAGACATCGAAGTCGTGATAGACACAGGCTACGGTGGATACCTCACTCTACCACCATCCTTGACGATAGACCTGGGATTGGATTACTTAGGCGATGGACAAGCGTATCTGGCCGACGGCACCGAGGTAGAATTCGACGTCTACAATGTCACCGTGCTCTGGGACGGTCACCTGAGAGACGTTAATGCTGCCGCTGTGGGCAGCCTCCCCCTGGCAGGTATGAAACTTCTCTACCGCCACAACCTGAACATTGATGTGGAGGGTGGCGGGCGCGTTGTCATACAGGCCATGAACTAAGCCGGTTCCCAACCCCCCACTCCCTCAACATCTTGAAAGCGCTGGTGGGCGAGAGAGGACTCGAACCTCCACGAGCGCAGTGCTCACTGGGTCCTGAACCCAGCGCGTCTACCAATTCCGCCACTCGCCCTACTTGTCGAAGAGGATTCTAATCCGGGTCAAAGCGGATCGTGCCGGGTCGGAATACATGGGTTGGTTACGGGAATACTATGGGGGGCATGATTGATATCGCCTGGCTCCGTGAACACCCCGACACTTTGCGGGTAGCTTTGGCACGGCGGGGGTTGGAAATGGACCTCGACGGTCTGATACGACTAGATGTGGAGCGCCGTCAGGTTCGGATGGAGGCGGAGCAGGATCGGGCGGAACAGAAGCGTTTAGGCCTTCGGATCAGGGAGCTTGCGGGGGATGAGAAAGCGTCGGCCGTAGCCGAGGCATCGGATTTGGCCGCCCGTTATCGGGAAGGTGTGGCCGAGGCAGATCGCCTGGACCGGCGCTTCTCGGTGCTGTGGGCGCAGGTTCCGAATCTGGCCGATCCCTCCTCGGCGGACGGTTTAACCGAGGAAGACGGGGTGGAGATCAGGCGTTGGGGTGAGGTGCGGGACTTCGGATTCCCGGTTCAAGATCATCGCCGGCTGGGCTCGGATTTGGGGATGATCGACATCGAGCGGGCCGCCAAGGTGTCGGGAAGCCGGTTTGGTTATCTGATGGGGCCGGCGGTACGGCTCGAATTCGCTTTGGTGGGGATGGTCTTCGACCGGCTGGAGGGTTATGGTTTCACGCCGTTCGTTCCTCCGGTACTGGTCAGGGAGGAAGCTTTGTACGGCACCGGATTCTTCCCGGACGACAGCGGCCAGGTTTACGAAATCCCTCATGACGGCTTGTATCTGGTCGGAACTTCCGAGGTTTCTCTGGCGGCATATCACTCCAACGAGGTGCTGGACGAAGACCGACTGCCCCTCCGTTACGCCGGATTTTCCACCTGTTTTCGCCGTGAGGCGGGCGCTCACGGGAAGGACACCGCCGGGATATTTCGAGTCCACCAGTTCGACAAGGTAGAGATGTTTGCCTTCTGCCATCCCGAACAGTCCCAGGCCGAACACGAGCGGCTACTGGCTATCGAGGAAGAAATCGTCCAAAGTCTGGAGATACCCTATCGGGTGGTCAATATCGCGGCGGGTGATCTGGGGGCTTCGGCGGCCAAGAAGTACGACATCGAGGCCTGGATTCCGTCTCAGGGGCGCTATCGAGAGATCACTTCCTGTTCCAACACCACCGACTTTCAGAGTCGTCGGCTTCGAATCCGGTACCGAACCGCCCAAGGTAACCGGCTGGTGCATACCTTGAACGGCACCGCCGCCGCCATCGGTCGATTGTTGATCGCCCTGATGGAAAACCATCAACAATCCGACGGTTCTATCCTGGTTCCGGACGCCCTCCAAAGTCACGCCGGTTTTGATCGGATCCGCCCGCCGGACAAGGCCTGAGAACAAGGTAAACCGAATGAACGGAACCGGAAACGATCCAATGAGCATCCCGCTTCGGATTCCGGTACTGGTCGGTTCGGTCCGGCGGGGTCGCCAATCCATCAAGGTGGCCCGGTTCGCAGTCGATCGCCTCAACCGGTCCGGTGCCGACTCATCCCTCCTCGACCTGGCGGAATACGACCTGCCGATCATGGAGGAGCGACTTTATAAGCGAGACGACCCTCCCCCAGGTCTGGAAAGCTTCTCCGCCTCTGTCCGGCAGGCCGACGCGATGGTGGTGGTCAGTCCCGAGTACAACGCCTCTATTCCAGGCGTCCTCAAAAACGCCCTCGACTACATCTACGGCGAGTGGTTCCGCAAGCCGATCGGCCTTATCACCGTCTCCGCAGGAGGGTTCGGGGGCGTCTTGGTACACAGCCAGCTTCAGCTGCTCCTCCTTCGGTTGAAGGCTCTACCAGTGGCCGGGATGCATGTATCGAACGTGTGGGAAAGCTTCAGCGAAGAAGGCGAACCTACCGAGGAACGCTACGATAAGGCCTTTGTAGGGTTTGTTGAGACCCTAGAGTGGTATGCCCGAGCGATCAAAGCTGCCCAAGCCATGGAAGACAACTAAAACCCTCTTAACCATAGAGTGAGAAAAAACTCCTATGTTTTCGCTAAATACAGGAATATAGCTGGATTAGGATGGTTTACCTAGATAGTTTGCGGAGGACACTATTCCCGAATTAGACTGGGGGGGATGATGGAAAACGTGATAACGGGCCTGCTGGGAGGCGCTTTCATCGGCGTGTTGGGCTTCCTGCTGCGGAACATGGTCAACACCATGGCCGAAATCCGCAACGACATCCGAGTCGTCCGCGACGAGATCAAGGACGTCCGAGGGGAGATCAAGGATGTCCGAACCGAAATCGGGGAAGTTCGCGACGAACTCAAAGGAGAAATCAAGGAGGTCCGAGGGGAGATCAAAGAGGTTCACACCGAAATTGTCGGCATCAAGGAACGGTTGACCCGCATCGAAGAAACCCAGAAAAACCACACCAAACTGCTGGACGGCATGAGAGACCACGGCGAACGCATCGCCACCCTGGAAGGAATCCTGACCTCCCCACCCAAGAAATAGTCACCGGGTGCGCACCGAGCCTTCTATGCGCATCCGGAGAATCTTTACGCCGATAGTTGTCGCCCTGATTGCCCTGTCCGCCTGTGGCGGTAGCCGAAACCTGGATTTAACCATCGGGGTGGTGCTGCCCGAAACCGGCCCGCTCGGCATCTCCAAAGAACCGGCCATGGCCGCCGTCCGGCTCGCCGAAGAGGACATTAAGGCCGCCGGAGGCGAGGTTACCTTCCTGTACGCCGACAGTCGGGTAGACCCCGCTACCGCCGTTATTGCCGTAGACGACCTGCTGGAAGAGGGTGCCGACGCCATTCTGGGGGCGGCGGCCTCCGGTGTATCGCAGGCCTTCATCCAGACCCTCTATGAATCGGAAACCCCGCAATGCTCGCCCTCCAACACTTCGCCGAGTTTCAGCGAGCAGGCCAACGCCGCCTTCTACTTCCGCACCGTCAGTTCCGACACTGCGGTCGTCCCCCTCATGAGCGAGACCGTCCTCGGCAGAGGCAGCGAGCGAATTGCCATTCTCGCCCGGGATGACGACTACGGACGATCCCTGGCCGATCTTTTGGTCGCAAACCTCCGCGAGCAGGGTGCCGAGGTGGATCTGGGCATCATTGACCCGCTCCGGTCCGACTTCGATCAGGAGATTTCCGCCGTTTCGGACTTTGACCCCGACACGGTGGTGCTTATCACGTTTGATGAGGGGATACAGATACTGCAAGGGTTGCTTGAATCCGGCTTCGACTCCGCAGATATATTCGGAACCGACGGCATTTTTATCCCCGACCTGCCCGCTGCGGTAGACGGATCCGACCCGGGCGTGCTGGACGGGATGACGATCTTTCTGGCCGGTATACCTAGGAACGATGACACCGCGGCCCTGGCCGAGCGCCTGCAATCGGCCGGAGTAGATTACTCGGACTCGCCTTGGGCGGAACGGGCCTACGACTGTGCAGTCATTCTCGCCTTGGCAGCCCAATCCGCCGGAACAACGGCGGGAGAACCGTTTTTCGCCGCTGCGCTGGAGGTCACCAACGACGGTACCGAATGTTTGACCTATGCGGACTGCTCCAGGAGAATCGACCGTGGGGAAAACATCGTCTACGTAGGCAAGTCGGGCCCGCTGCGACTAGACACTGTCGGAGACCCTACCGTTGGAGCCTACGCCATCAGCCGATTCGAGGGCGGCGAGTTGGTGGAACAGTCAACCGTAACTGTCGACCTCACCGAGTAAAAGACGACCTCTTAACCCATACTGATCTAACGAGTCCTAAACCCTCTCTTCATAGAGGTCTTCTCTTCGGAGGCTTAGCCCCTCCGGCCATACTGCTGTGGGGTGGGCCGGCCAAATCTCATCGATCGATAGTCCGGGCACGGACTTGGGTTTGGCGGGTCTAAATGGCCGTGCCGACCCATCCGTATCCACCTCCGTCGCCTCCTGTCCGGCGACGTCCCAAGTCGGATCTTGATGTTGGTCGTTTGGGATAATGGACATAATTGGAGATATTTTGTCTGTGATTTTCCTTCACATAGATGCTGAATAGATACTATATTATAGGTGAGTGGGTTAGTTTCTCACAAGCGAGTGGGCAACTCCTTCGTTCTGGCCGCCGAAAGGGGTCTTCGGATCCGGCTTAAATTGTTCGGGTGTGGGGCCACTGCGCCGGGGTTGTGAATGGACGGAATCGGCCTCGGTGGTGGGCGGTCCGGGTCGATTTGGTTGTGGTCCGGACGGGCCGTCGCGAATCGTGTCTTCCCCCAGTGCGACCGGCCAGTTTAGTCCCAGGCCGGTGGTAGAATATTGCCGACCGAAAAGGCGGAGCGGCGAGAAGGGAGGCGGTAAAGGCGAAGGAAGCAAAACCGATTCGCTCGTCAGGACCATTGGGAGCGAAAAAACTCCCGCCTGCACGACATCCCGGAGAAGCATCTCTACGAAATGAACCCACACAAAGAAGCCTGCCAAAAGGGGCGGACAGGAACCGATGAAATCCCTAGTTGGGCCAGCCGTAAACAACCATTGTTTGCGGCTAGGGCTAGCTCTGTGCCACATCAGGGATGCGCATTCCCTACCCCCTACACC
>VXMP01000001.1:0-3957 GCA_009841075.1 Acidimicrobiia bacterium
GCCGGTCGATAGCTTTTTGGTCTTCTTTGATACGTTCCTCCGCGGCGCGGATCGGATCCTCATCATAAAAGGTGGTAGCTTCGATGATGTCGGCGAACTCCGCATAATCTTCGGTAACCGTTTTCATATGAATAAACGTACCATGCATGTGGGACAAAAACGGTCGAAACCGAAGGAAACTAAGAAAAAACAGAGAAATCCGATTTAAAACACTGCCGACTAGCATCGAAATCGGCCAAACCGCTCCCCTGGCACCAAAACACCCCCACCGAGAACCGGAGTGGGGCTAGGTCAGGCTTTCCACTGTCCGTAAGCTACGCCTCGGATTCGTGGCTCGCGGGCCAGCAGCTCCCCGAGTTCCGTTATCTCCTCAAGGCCCCACCCCATGGCCTCGCAAACGGCAGTGTCCCAAAGGCGGCGTAAACCCGTGTATCCGTCGCGGAACTGCGGAACGATTTCGTCTCGGGTTTCCTCCCAGCAATCTGAAAGTGTGGCCAGGATGCGAGGGTCGGATATATCAGGGATGGGAAAAGCGTTCACAGAGGCCGTGTTGTAGTTGGGGTAGTGCAGAAAACGGCCTCCCGACCGCATCAGCACCATCCGCCCGACCGTGGAATTGATGAACACCGCCAGCGCCTGGGCTTGTTCGGAAAGTTACCACGGTAACCAGACCCGCCTTACCAACATAAGACTCGGTAAGTGGCCAGTACCGTCTGATCAGTGATCTTCAAGAAGGCTGGCGGCCATTCCAAAGGTCAGTTAGCACCGAGATCATGAGTTCAGCACGAGCCTCCAAGAACCGCTGATAAACGCCTGGGGTATCAGGACTGTCGTCAACGAATTCTTTCCAGGGAATGAGGTGCGACTCTAAGCGCCGCTGGATCTCGTCCTCTCCGAGGTCGGTTTCTTCTATCGCCTGCCTTATAGCAAGCAAGGGAGGTTTGGCACCGAATTGCAGGTTGGTGTATTCGGATATCAAAGCACAGTTGAGAGCTCGATTTGACTGATCTGATATCTCTGGAGGGAGGCTCTTTTCTAAAAGGGATCGAGGAAACAAATGATGATAATGTCGTCGGCCAATATTCTCTATGCTGACTGGTGAACCATCTGCTATGTCCCATGCCCCCTTGCGTAGAGAGGCGCAGAGTAAAGCTCGGGATAGTCGCCCTCTTTTCTGTGGCCATCCGGAACGCATCAAGTCCTCGACACGAGGCAAGGGATGACGATCTTCGTCAAAGACATGGGCGGTTCTCTTTCCGGTTTTCATTTGTTCAATCATTCCTTTGAGATCTTGCAACGTACCCGTGTTGCTTCCGCGCTCGTACCGGTCAGTGGTAAAAGCCCTCCATATGTAGGCACGAACCATCGCCTGAGCGTTGCCCAGGCTGTTCCCACCTTTAGGTAGATGAGGATGCAAAGCTGCCATAACAGATATCACGTCCGCACTTGGTAACCGATCTTTGTCAAAGACAGACTCCTTTCTTAAAAATTCCACTGCCCATTTAAGACCATCCTTGATCTCGACAAAATCAGTCAATAGTCCCTTTAAGTCGAGTTCCAGGAATGAAGATTTACGAATTGGCTTTTCTTCCCGTAGGGCGGCGACATGCAAGAGGGTGGTTTCAACCCTGTTGCGATAAGAGGTAAGACGGGGCACTTTCTGGAGTTGTTTAAGCCTCTCATGCAAGGACTCGCCCGTCCTGGATTCGAACTGGGCCACCACTATGTCAAAAGCGGTTAATCGGGCGTGGCTGGTATTCATATTTACGAACACATCTATAGCCGTATCGCCTGTAGTTGAGGGAGGTAGACTAAGAAATGGTATATTAAAAGTAGCAAATTTATGACGATAGGAATTGACTATTTCAGCAATTTTCTGATACTTTTCAATGGAGACTCCGGCGGCCTTTTTCATCCAGTCTTTTGCATTCTCCTCCCCGGAGTTTCCTGGGCAGGCCAGATAAAGAGGCACAAATCCTTTTGCCCAACACTTGGCAGGATCAGCCATCCACTTCCGCCAGTAATGTGACCGCACAGTAACGTTATCGCCTGTGCCTTCAATTAGAAACCACCTGCCCTCATATTTATTGTTAAGCGCTTTCCACAGAGCAGTGAGACGCTGTTGGCCGTCAAGCAGGTGCTCCGTACAACGCGCCGTAGGTTTGGGCGCACCTTCCAGGGGCCTTGAAATGAACGTCTCCTTTTCTCCAACCTGGAGAACTAGAGCTACCCCCACAGGAAGTTCCTTGAGTATGCTTTCCAGAAAAGAAGATATTGTTGAGTAATTCCAAGATTCAAAACGTTGAAATCGGGGGAGACGCACAACCCCTGTCTCAATATGGTTAAGCCAGATTCCAAGATTTCGGTTTCTTGCTTCCATTATTTTGCCCCTTCGGGAGGAAATATCAACGTCAGGAGTGTATCAATTCCACCGTGTCGTTACCTGTTCCGAAGGTCTATTCGGCTGGAAGGTTAGGCGGTTTGTAGGGCTCTTTCTCTGAGGTTGGTTATGGCCATGACTATGAAGAAGAGGACTACCGGGACCACGGCCATGGTGGCGGAGCCGGAGGTGTCTGCGTGGTAGCTGATTATCAGGCCGGAGGCCACGCTTGCTATGCCGATTATCACGCTGGTGACCATCATGGCGGGTACTCGGCGAACCAGCAGGGCGGCGGTGGCGGGCGGGCCGACCATAAGGCCGAACGCCAGCATGGTTCCGACTGTTTGGTAGGAACCTACGATGGTCAGGGTGACCAAAGCCAGTAGTGATGCGTTGGTTATAGAGGGTCGAAGTCCTAGCAAGCCGGCCTTGGTTTCGTTGAAGGACAGCACCAGGAAGGGTCTGTAGAGTAGGAGGGAGGTCAGAATTACCAGGAAGGCGACCAGCGCCAGCACTTGGATATCGCTTGACTTAACCCCGAGGGTGTCGCCGAACAGGATGGCGGCTATCCCGCCTTGGTAGGAGGCGGTGCGGGAAATAAAGATTACCCCTAGTCCGAGCATTCCTACAAACAACAAGCCAATGCCGGTGTCGTCTGAGAAAACGGTCTGGCGGTGGACCAGGTTTATCCCTCCGATCATCACCGCCGCCGCTATGGCCGCTCCGATGAATACGTTGAATTCCAGGAGGATGGCCAGGGCAATGCCCGGGATTACCCCGTGGATCAGGGCATCCCCCAGAAAGCTCATGCCCCGGATCACCACCCAGGTGCCGATCACCGAGCCCGAAACAGCCGCCAACGCTCCGCCCAACATGGCTCGCTGCTGGAAGGCCAGCTCAAAAGGCTCGGTGAACCACTCCAAACTTAGGGGATATTGCTAGGAAAGGCCTTCGGCTATCAGCCTGGCGTTGTGGCGTAGCATTCCGACAATGGTACCTGTCTCGGTGCCGGGTTCGCCCAGCGATCCGGTGAGAAGAGTAACCACGACTACGTCGCCTCCGACTTCTTCGGCGATAGCTTCGGCCAGTGCAGTGGGCTCGATGGTTTCGGCGAATATAGCCGGGATGCCTTGCTCGATGACCTCTCTAATCAGGTTGGCCATATCAGATGAACTGGGGGTGGCCAAGGTCGACCCGGAGGGGATGATCGTACCTATCACCTCGAAGTCGTAGCGGTCGGCGAAGTAACCAAGCGAATCATGGTTGGTGACCAGCTTGCGGTTCTCCTCCGGCACGGCGGCCAGAATATCTTGAATTTCTTCGTCTAGTTCGGCCATCGTTGCTGCGTAAGCCTCGGCACGAGACTGCCAATCAATTGACGGATCAAGGGCGGCCAGCGCCTCGGCGATTAACAGCCCGGCCCGGCCCACCCGGATGGGGTCGGTCCAGAAATGGGGATCCAGACCACCGTGGTCGTGTCCCTCATGCCCGTCATCATCCTCGTGGTCGTCATGATCCCCATCCTCATCATGATCGTGATCCGCGTGATCGTCCTCATGCTCCTCATGGTCAGCCTC
>VXMP01000001.1:4057-20554 GCA_009841075.1 Acidimicrobiia bacterium
TGATCGTCCTCATGCTCCTCATGGTCAGCCTCGTCCTCATGGTCATGTTCGGCATGATCGTCTTCATGCTCCTCGTGATCCCCATGCCCGTGAGCATCAAAGGCGTAGGGAATCGGGTCGAGCATGTTCGATATTTCCAACATGTTGACCCCGTCTTCTTCGGCTGTCTCCAAAATGGCTAATATGCCTTCTTCCAAACTGAGCCCGTTGGCTACTACCAGATCGGCTTCGTAAATCCGGGCCGCATCGCTTGAAGAGATCTGGTAATCGTGTGGGTCGGCACCCGGCGGTAGCAAAACCTCCACCTCGGCATCCGAACCGACAATGTTGGCTATCAGATCACCCAGGATGGTGGTGGTAGCTATAACCTCCAAGGGTTCGGATGGAGTTGGGGTGGGTGCCCCCTCGGTGGTGGTTTCGGCCTCGGTTACGGTGACCGGAGAAATGGTGGTTGAAACGGTGTCGCCATCATCCGAGCCACATGCCGTAGCCAGCATCGCCAAAATAACCAACGCCGACAAGTTGCGCTGCCATCGGGACATTCGGGTCCCTCTCTTCCTATCTTGCTCTACAGAAACTGAATAGGAGGATAATGATAATCACTACTAAAAGAAAGGGTGGCGCAAACTTCAGTTCCCGGAGAGAAGGGCAACCGGGTGGAACTCGGCTGCCGCCGTGGCTTCCAGGCGCATTTCTTGCCAACCGAGCACCCCCACCGTAACTTCCGCCGTAACGGTGACTGTTCTCGGGTCGTAGAGAGGGTTCGGTGGGCAGACGCATTTGACCAGTCGGGCACCGTTGGCCCGGACGATTTTGGCAGCCTCCTCCGCCGCCGAGCCGGAAGCTCCGAACGGACGAAAGGTGACCGGGGCCGCGGCAAGGGCACCTGCCTCTGCCGCGGTGAAAACCCGATCTCTCGCTATCAAAACCTGTCCGGCGGCAGCCAAACCGGCCACCAGCACCAGGGCGAACACAACTATTCCGATGGCGAAAATGGTTATGCCACCTCGGTCGTCACGCATTAGCCGGACCTCAACCCTCGACACGCATCTCGGTGGAGGATTCCAGCGGCACTCGGAAACCTCCGAGCGCCGCCAGAACCATATGGTCTACCGAAACCGTGACTCGAGCCGGTTGCCCTACCACCGGAGGTCGCAGGACTGTTATCCGGGTCCGCTTGGCAAGCTCCGGACCCAGAGCACGACGGGTTGCTTCTATTGCTCGGTCGGGATCGGGTGAGGTAGCGGCAACCCGCGCTCCCTCCCTTACGGCTGCGGAAAGTTGAAGGGACGTCCTGGCCACCACTGCAATTTCTGCGATCGCCAAGACCAGCAGGAAGAGCAGAGGGAGTACCAGAACGAACTCCACAGTCGAAGACCCTCGCTCTCGTTTCAGCCCAACAAGCCGATGAGGTGCTTGACGGCGGTACCGAAGAACTTTCCGAACAGGCTGGTGTTGTTGATCCAGTTCAGGAAGATCGAGGCCACGCCGGCCGCGCACACCCCCACGAGGGTGTACTCGACTGTCGCCTGGCCTTCCTCGCGGCGCAGGGTTCCGATCATATGGCGTGCCTTCTTGGTTATTGCATTCATTTGAGTTTCCTTTCTCCCGCATCAACTGCGGATTTGCCGGCGTCCGGCCGGTTTCGGGGGGAAGTGACATTTCAAGACGTGGACTATTCATGTGGACAGGTAGGGTCCAAAAATACGGGCTACCGAGGGCAGAACCAACGGGCTGACCATCAGAATGAGAAGGCCCGGGAGCATGAGCAGGGTCAAGGGCAGCACCATTTTCACCGGCAGTCGGCGAGCCCTTTCCACCGCTGCGGAGCGGGTGGCATGCCGATACTCGGCGGCCTGGGCGGTCAGAACCAGGTCCAGGGGTGATCCGGACAGGTGGGCGGCTCCGATTTGGCGGAAGAGTCGGCCTCCGACCCCAGTCGTGTTGAGCAACGAGGCGGTGAGGCCTCCTTCGACCGCCTGGCGAAGCACCAGATCCACCTCATGTCCTAGAGAGGTGATCAACCCTTGGCGGGACAGGGCCAGGGCTGAAGCGGGTGACAGGCCACCGGATAATCCGATCTTCATCGAATGGGTGAGCACCTCCAGCTCTCTTTCGGCTTGGGCCTGGGCCAGCCGTTCGGACCGGAGCGAGCGACGGCGGCGAAGAGAAAACCAGATCATGGCCAAACCGGCACCTACCGGGGGGTTGGTCAGAGCGACGACGGCACCGGCTGCGGCCAGGAGGCGAAGCCCCGGTTTCAATGAACCTGTGAACACGAATACCAGGATGGCCACGGTCATAAGGGTGAAGGAAGTCACGACAGCTTTCTCCCGATCAGCAGGGTGACGGTCGCTCCTCCGATCAGAAGCGCCGATCCGATAGCCACCAAAATGGGCCCCACCCGCCCCATGGCCATCAATTCAGCCAGCATTCCGGAGGCACCGGCGAATAGCAGCCCGAATACCGGTAGTCCGGCCAGGACAAACACCGACGCCCGGGCGGACGAGCCTGCAGACCGAACCTCGCGCCGCAGCTCGATCCGGTCGGCTTGGATGCCGGCCAGGGTCGCAAAGGCGGTGGAGACCCGACCTCCGCTCTCGGCGGCGATGCGAACGGCAGCACCGGCCAGGCGACCGGTTCCTGGTAGGGCACCGGCGGTCACCGTGGCAACCTCGGTCATCGGGCGACCCGATCTGCATAGCCGTACTACCCGGGTCAGGTCGAGATCCGGGGCTCGAACCGAGGCATCTATCAGGGCTTGGCGGAGGCTTCGTCCGGCCTGAAGCTCGGCGCTGACCGCCTGCAGATAGGCCACTTCCTGATAGGGGTCGGGACGGCTTTTCCTCAGCACTACCCCGATCCCGCAGGCGACAACCAACAAACTCATCCACCAGGGCAGCAACACCGGCGCTCCCAGGGCCAAGGCTTCCCACCATCGGCGGGGGGCTATGGCCACGCCTACTGCCACCAGACAGACGATCAGCATGCCAACTCCTGGCAGGTTTCGGGCCCTACCTCGGCTATGACCTCCACCTGTCGATGGGAGTTTCTACGGTTCAGGTGGACTACCAGGTCAACGGCGGAACGCAGCTGCCTGCGGATGGCGGTTTCGCCCACACCTTCGCTTCCGGTCAGGGCCAGCGTTTCGATTCTCCAAAGAGCATCTTCGGGGCCGTTGGCGTGGACGGTCGAAAGGCTTCCGTCGTGGCCGGTGTTCATGGCCGAGATCATGTCGAGCGCCTCGGCACCGCGCACCTCCCCCACGATGATTCGATCCGGACGAAGCCGCAGGGCGGTACGAACCAACTCGGCAAGAGTGACCTTCCCTTGGCCTTCGGCGTTGGGAGGTCGGGCTTCGAGCCGGACCACATGACCGGAGAACCTCAGCTCGGCGGCGTCTTCGATGGTGACGATCCGTTCGCCCGCCGGAACCGCAGCGGCCAGGGCGTTGAGCAAGGTGGTTTTTCCGGTACCGGTTCCGCCGCTCACCACGATGTTTTTCCGGTTGATGACCGCGTTTTCCAGGATGACCCGTTGGCCGTCGGTCATCGAGCCCCAATCAACGAAGGTTTCCAGATGGGGTGCTACGGCGGTGAAGCGGCGAATAGCCACGATCGGGCCGCCCACCGAAACGGGAGGAATCACGGCATGGAGGCGGCTTCCGTCCGGTAGACGGGCGCTGAGGAGGGGACTGGCGCGATCCAGCCGCAAACCCAACGGGGCGATGGTGCGCTCCACGGCAGCCAGAATTGCCGAGTCGTCGGCGAAGGTCACGTCGGTTCGTTCCAGGATGCCCAGCCTTTCCACCCACACCTCGTCCGGTCCGTTGACGAAAACGTCCGAAACGGTCGGGTCGCGGAAGAGGGGTTCGATCGGCCCCATTCCGATCAGGGTGTCCACCACCACGTCGACTATTCCAGGGGAAGCCAAGGGAGATTCCACGGAGAGGATCCGCCTCACCTCGGCTTCGGCCTGGTCCCGGCTCAGCTCCACGTCGGACTCGAGCACCCGTCGGAGTACTCTTTCGACTACTGCCATCGCCATCTCCAGACCTTTTCCCAGGATCGCAGCCATCTACCGACCGGGATGTGTCCGGCCAGGGCGGCGTTGAAGGCGGACCGAGGTGGGGTATCGACCACCGGGCCCGGCCCGGGCTTGACCCGACCGATTCCGCTTCGAACCCAAACCCGGGGCGAAACCCGGGTGTTGACACCTGGTAGGAGGGGCACTACCTGCACGAAAGGCATACCTTCCAGCGGGGTGCGGCTACGCACTACCACGGTCGGCCAGGATTCGACCAGGGCCTTGACGACCCCCATAGCCTCTAAGGGGGATACTCCCCCATGCGGAAGGACCGCCAGGCCTTTACGGGAGGGGACCAGCTCGGCCAGGGTGGGACCGTCCTCCACCAGATTGGCCAGGGTACGGCCTCCCGGAAGGGGAAGTCCCTCGGAATCAAGGTCGATAACCAACACCGTCTTACGTGAGGAGGCCAGCGCAAACGGTGCCAGAACCCCCAGCAGGTCGTCGTGCCTGGTGTGGACGGCCAGGGCTACCATGACAGTCGCCTTCTCTGCCCGACTGGATTAGATTGAAGATGGTTAGAACATCTAAACATATTTATAACTTATAAGGGAAAAATCGAGTCGGCTACCCCTAGTTTTCGCGTTCTCAAAGGTTCATCAAGAAGGGCGGAAAGATCCGTAACATGGAGGCCGTGGGAACCGGTGCTGCGTTCTTTGATCTGGACAAAACGGTCATCGCCAAGTCGGCCACCCTCGCCTTCGCCCGTCCGCTTCACCAGGCCGGTCTCCTCCGCCGGCGTACCCTGCTGAGGGCAGCGATGAGCCAGGCCATATACCGGATGACCGGAGCGGATCAGGACAAGCTGGATCGCCTTCGCGACCATCTGATCGGGCTGACCAAGGGAATGAAGGCGTCCCGGATACGGGAATTGGTGGAAGAAACCATCGAAGACGTGGTTACCCCGTTGGTCTATGAGGAAGCGCTCGAGCTGATCGAGCAGCATCGACAGGAGGGCCGGAAGGTGGTCATCTTGTCGATTTCGCCTGAGGAGGTCGTCGAGCCTTTGGCCGCCCATCTAGGGGTCCGCCGGGTGATCGCCACCCGGTCGGAGATCGACCAGGACGGTCATTACGTCGGCGAGTTGTCCTTCTATGCGGGCGGAACCGCCAAGGCCGAGGCCATCGGCCGGATGGCGGAGGAATGGGGAATCGACTTGGGGAACTGCTACGCCTACTCGGACGGTATAACCGACCTGCCCATGCTGGAGGCGGTAGGGCATCCGGTGGCAGTCAATCCTGATCGTGGCCTGAGAAAAATCGCCGAAGAACGGGGCTGGCCGATAGTCAGATTCGCCCGCCCCGTGACCCTGGGTCAGCGTCTGGCCGCCATCCCCAAGCCGATCCCGCTGGTTTCGGTGGCGACGACGCTTCTGGTGGCAGCGATCACTATTACATTGTGGGTCCGCCGGGCGGTAGCGGGAGGTCGGGCCGGATCAGCGGGTTAGGCAGGAGCAGGTCGGGTATCCTATAGGTTCCGATATAGGAATCGATCAGGAAGTCTTTGAAGAATGGGTTACCACGCCGACCTATTGGAGCGCCACCGAGAGGTCATCCCCAACTGGGTCAGCCTCTACTATGACCGGCCCATTGCCCTGACGGAGGGTTCCGGACGTCATGTAATAGACGGAGAAGGCAACCGCTATCTCGACTTTTTCGGCGGGATTCTGGTGAGCATGATCGGCCATGCCTCCCCGAAGGTGGTGTCCGCCATCAAAGACCAGGCCGACCGGCTGCTCCACACCTCCACCCTTTACCTGATCGAAGCCCAGATCGAGCTGGCGGAACAAATCTCCGAGCTGTCCGGCATCCCCGACGCCAAGGTGTTTTTCGCCAACTCCGGTACCGAAGCCAACGACACCGCCCTGATGCTGGCCACCCGTTATCGCAGCTCCAACCAGGTGCTGGCCATCCGAGGAAGCTATCACGGGAAATCCCACAGTGCCATGTCCGTCACCGGCAACTCGGCCTGGTCGGGCACCAGCTTCAGCCCTTTTCAGGTCACCTATGTCCACGGTGGCTACAAGCTGCGCTCCCCCTTCGGCCATCTTCCTGATCAAGAGTTCACCGCCCGCTGCGTGGAAGACCTAAGGGAACTGCTCGATATTGCCGTTACCGGTGCGCCTGCGGCCCTGATAGCCGAGCCCATCCAGGGAGTGGGAGGGTTTATCACCCCGCCGGATGGGTTCTTCGGCGAGCTGAAGCAGGTGCTGGACGAGATCGGAACCTTGTTCATCTCCGACGAGGTGCAGACCGGCTGGGGGCGTTCCGGCGAGAACTTCTGGGGCTATCAGGCCCACGGCATCACCCCCGATCTGATTACCTTCGCCAAAGGCCTGGGCAACGGCATGGCGATCGGTGGTGTGGTGGGGCGGCGGGTGGTCATGGACTCTTATTCGGCCCTCGGCATTTCCACCTTCGGGGGCAACCCGATGGCAGCAAGTGCGGCGTTGGCGACCTTGGAGGTGCTCTTGGATGACGATCTCCAGACCAACGCCCTGAAGAGAGGCAACCAGCTTATGAACGGGCTTAACCATCTGGCGGACGACTTCCCCGAAATAGTCGAGGTGCGGGGTAAAGGCCTGATGGTCGGGGTGGAGCTGGCCGATCCGGCTACCGGCCGGCCCGACACCCACCGAACCGGGCGGATCCTGGAGGAAGCCAAGAACGAAGGCCTGCTCATCGGAAAGGGCGGGCTCTACGGCAATGTGTTGCGGATCGCCCCTCCCCTATCGGTCACCGAGGACGAATGCGAGGAGGGCCTGACCATGCTGGAGGCCGCCATCATCCGGGCCCATGACAGTCCCTGATCGAAACAACAATCCAGCGGCATTTCCGGCAACGTAGGGAAAAGGAAATGGAGTTCGGGGTGGTATTGCAGACCGATCCGCCCGCCTCTCGGGTGGTCGAATTGGCCCGCCGGGCCGAGGGTAACGGTTTCACCCACGCCTGGACCTTCGATTCGCACGTGCTGTGGCAGGAACCATTCGTAATCTTTTCGCGGATGCTGGCCGAAACCGAACGGATGGTGGTGGGCCCGATGGTTACCAATCCGGGCACCAGGGACTGGACGGTGCTGGCCTCCCTGTTTGCCACCCTCAACGATATGTACGGGGAGCGGACCGTTTGCGGGATGGGGCGGGGCGATTCGGCCCTTAGGTACATCGGACGCAAGCCCTACACCCTGGCCAAGATGGTGGATTGTATGGGGGTGGTGAAGGGCCTGGTCGCCGGGGAGGAGGTCTCCTACAACGGCCGTTCGCTTCGGATACCGTGGGTTTCCGAAGGTTGGCAGCTTCCGATGTGGGTGGCCGGATACGGGCCTAAGGCGCTGGCCACGATCGGACGACACGCCGACGGTTTCATTCTGCAGCTGGCCGACCCTCAGATCCTGGAATGGACGGTTAACGCGGTCCGCACGACCGCTTACGAAGCGGGTCGCGATCCCTTGGAGATCAAAATATGCGTGGTGGCCCCGGCCTATGTGGGGGACGATTTGAGCCACCAACGCGACCAGGTGCGCTGGTTCGGGGGAATGGTGGGAAACCATGTTCACGATCTGGTCAAACGCTACGGCTCGGATAACCCGGAGATGGTCCCGAAGGTGCTAAGCGAGTACATCGCCGCCCGGGAGGGTTACGACTACCGGCACCATGGGAGGGCGGGTAATCCCTCCACCGACTTTGTACCCGACCCGATCGTGGACCGTTTCTGCCTGCTCGGAACCGCCGAGGACCATATCGCCAAGCTCCGCCGGCTACAAAGCCTGGGTATGGACCATTTCGGAATCTATCTGATGCATGACGATCAGGAGGGGACGCTTGAGGCCTACGGTCGCCGCATTATCCCGGCCCTTATGTCGGGCAGCTCGTCGGGCTCGTAATCAAGTTTACGGAGGAGGTTGAAACCATGAAATCGGTGCTGATCAAAAACGGAAGCGTGGTCACGGCCACCGAAACCATGTCGGCCGACGTGTTGGTCCGCGGGTCGAAGGTGGAAGCGATCGTGTCCTCCGCCGATGCCCTGGGTCTGTCCGCCGACCGGGTTATCGACGCGGCAGGCATGATGGTCATACCGGGCGGAATCGACGTCCACACCCATATGGAGCTTCCGTTCGGAGGCACCCTGTCCGCCGACACCTTCGAGACCGGCAGCCGGGCGGCGGCCTGGGGCGGAACCACCACCATGGTCGATTTCGCGGTGCAGACCAAGGGCGAGTCGGCCATGGAGGGCTTTGAACAGTGGATGGCTAAAGCGGAGGGGGAATGCGCCATCGACTACGGGTTCCACATGATTACCGGCGACATCAACGAGCAAACCCTCAAAGAGATGGACATGCTGGTGGACGAGGGGGTCACCTCCTTCAAGATGTTCATGGCCTACCCGGGGGTCTACTACTCCGATGACGGCGAGATCGTGCGGGCTATGCAGAAGGCGGCCGAGAACGGCTCGGTTATCGCCATGCACGCCGAAAATGGGATCGCCATCGACGTGTTCGTCGAGCAGGCCCTGGCCAGAGGAGAGACCGACCCGATCAACCATGGCCTGGTGCGCAAGTCGGTTTTGGAGGGAGAGGCCACCCATCGGGCTATCCGGCTGGCGGAGGTAACCGGTGCCGTCCTCTACATCGTCCATCTTTCCGCACTCGAAGCCCTGGATCAGGTGATCAAGGCTCGGGACGAAGGTCGGAACGTGTTCGCCGAAACCTGCCCACAGTATTTATTCCTCGACCTGGAACATCTGGGCGGAGGTTTCGAAGGGGCCAAATACGTCTGCTCTCCCCCGCTTCGGGATCGGGCCGCCGGGCATCAAGAACGCCTGTGGCAGGGCCTCCGAACCGACGATCTGCAGGTGGTCTCCACCGACCATTGCCCGTTCTGTATGGGAGATCATCACACCTTCGGCACCCAAAAACAGCTGGGACGGGGGAACTTCGCCGCTATCCCCAACGGTATCCCAGGCGTAGAGAACCGGATGGAGCTGATTTTCGATGGCGGGGTTTCGCAAGGCCGGATCAGCCCTAATCGGTTCGTGGAGATTACCGCCACCGCCCCGGCCAAGATGTTCGGCCTTTTCCCGCAGAAGGGGACCATCGCAGTCGGAAGCGACGCCGACATCGTGTTGCTCGACCCGACCCGAACCCACACCCTCTCCGCCGCCACCCATCACATGGACGTTGACTACTCTGCCTACGAGGGCCTAGAGGTTACGGGGAAGGTCGAAACGGTGATGTCGAAAGGCAAGGTAATTATCGAGAACGGTCGGTATCTGGGGAGCAAAGGCGACGGCACCTACCTGCGCCGAGGTACCACCATGATGCTTCGATAGGAGAAGGCCGGATAAATGAAAACCATCAACCATTGGATCAACGGACAGTTCCGGGATATTCCGCCCGAGCGGGTGGGCCCGGTCTACAACCCGGCCACCGGCGAACAGACCGCCCAGGTGGCGATGGCCGGCCCCCGAGAGGTAGACGAGGCCGTATCGGTCGCCCATAAAGCCTTCCAGGATTGGCGTAACTTCTCCCTGACCAGACGCCAGAACATAATGTTCGCCTATCGGGAGCTGATCACCCGCCACCGCCATGATCTGGCCCGGGCCTTAACCGCCGAGCACGGCAAGACCATAGACGACGCCTTGGGGGAGGTGCAGCGGGGGCTGGAGGTGGTGGAGTTCGCCTGCAACATCGCCCACCTGCTGAAGGGGGCTTTCTCCGAACAGGTGAGCCGATCGGTAGACACCTACACGGTACGACAGCCTTTGGGAGTGGCGGTCGGAATAACCCCTTTCAACTTTCCGGCCATGGTCCCGATGTGGATGTTCCCGATCGCCTTGGCCTGCGGTAACACCTTTGTGCTCAAGCCTTCCGAAAAGGACCCCACCCCGGCCGGAATGAACGCCGAGCTGCTGGCCGAAGCCGGGCTGCCCGACGGGGTGTTCAACGTGGTGCACGGGGATAAGGAGGCGGTAGACGCCCTGATCGGCCATCCCGACGTGGCGGCTATATCCTTCGTGGGCTCCACGCCCATCGCCCGCTACATCTTCGAGCAGGGCAGCCGGAACGGCAAGCGGGTGCAGGCCCTCGGAGGTGCCAAAAACCATATGGTGGTGTTGCCGGATGCCGACATGGACCTGGCCGCCGACGCCGCCGTTTCGGCCGGATACGGCTCGGCGGGTGAACGATGTATGGCTATTTCGGTGGTGGTGACGGTGGGCGATGCCGCCGACCGACTGCTGCCGAGGATGCGGGAGCGGCTGACCGATCTGGTAGTCGGTCCAGGTGACTCGGAAGGTGCCCAGATGGGCCCGCTGATAACGGCGGAACACCGCGATCGGGTGGTGGGCTACATTGACGCAGGCGAGCAGGAGGGGGCCAGGCTGTTGGACGACGGCCGAGGGTTCGTGCGGGAAGGCCACGAAAACGGCTACTTCGTAGGGCCCACCTTGTTCGACCAGGTGACCCCCGACATGTCCATCTACCGTGACGAGATCTTCGGGCCGGTGCTTTCGGTGGTACGAACCGAGACCTACGAAGAAGCCATCGAGCTGGTCAACACCAACCCATACGGAAACGGAACGGCGGTGTTCACCAACGACGGAGGGGCGGCCCGTAAGTTCCAGGCCGAGATCGAGGTGGGGATGGTGGGGGTCAACGTACCGATTCCGGTGCCGCTGGCGTTTTACTCGTTCGGGGGCTGGAAGAACTCGATCTTCGGAGATCACTCCATCTACGGCCCGGACGGGGTGCATTTCTACACCCGTCCCAAGGTGATTATCTCTAGGTGGCCGGATCCGATCCACCGAGGAGTAGACCTCGGCTTCCCACAGAATATATAAGGAGGAGACGAGTTGAGGGCCGGGCGGCGGACCTACTACATCGAGTCATTCGACACGGTTCGCCTGTCCTCCTATCGGGTAAGGCATTCGCCCTTCATCGAGCGATACCGAACCGACCAGACCATCTACGGCATCTATTGCAACCGCCTCTATCCCTTGAAAACCGCCCCGGGCGAAGACCCCCTCCCCAACTATTGGAAGCTGCGGAACGGCGTCCTTCTATTCGACGTCCCGGAAAAGCCACTCGAAATTGTCGGCCCGGATGCGGCTCGGCTGCTCGATAGGGTGCTGACCTGTCGGGTGGATAACCTGGCGGTCGGTCGGGCGCGCTACGGCCTGGCCTGCCGTGAGGACGGTACGGTCCTGATGGACGGCGTTCTGATGCGGCTCGGATCGAATCGGTTCTGGTATGTCCAGGCCAACGGCGATTTCATTGCCTGGCTTCAAGCCCATGGGGTCGGATTGGATGTGGAGGTGAACGATCCGGATTCCCGGGTGTTGCAGATCCAAGGGCCCCAATCGCTTGACGTCCTCAACGCCGCCATCGGAGGGGGCCTGTCGCCCGACTTCCGATATTTTCATGCCGGATGGTTCGAGATATGCGGCCAGACCCTGTGGGTTTCCCGGACCGGATGGACCGGGGAGGTCGGTATCGAGATCTATTGCAACAGCGGCCCCGAACCGACCGACCACTACGCCCTCTGGGGCGACCTGCTGACCTGTGGCGAACCGTTCGGCCTGGAGTTCAGCTCCTCCTCGTCGATGGGGATCCGGCGGGTCGAGTCGGGGATTCTGGACAACGGCAGCGACATCGAGCCCGACCTTACCCCCTATGGGGCAGGGTTAGGCCAGTTCGTCAAGCTCGACAAGGGGGACTTCATCGGCCGAACCGCCCTGGTGGGTGCCGACCGCCGACAGCTTCTTTTCGGGCTGATCTGTCCTACCGCCACCCCGCAGTCCGGCCTGCAGGTGAGCTACCAGGGTGAGACGGTCGGGCATATGACGATCGGAACCTGGTCGCCGACCCTGGACACCGGCATCGGCTATGTGCGTTTCTATCAGCCTTTAACCGGAGCAGAGGGCTGGTTGGGGAAGACGGTGACGCTGACGGATCGCGACGGGGCTCCGCACCAGGCGACCGTAGACACGCTGCCCTTCACGGACAAAGAGAAGCAGCTACCCCGGGCGGTATGGAAAGGTGACGGCCTTTAAGCCTGAATCCGCCGGTAAGGGGACTCGATTTTGAGGTGCTTGGAGGATTTTTTACGCGTTCTCGAAATTAGGGGTTGAATTTGTCCCACAGGCATGATACGTAGGGGGTTGCCAAGCACCGAAGGCCGGGTAAGAGAAATAGGAACCCCGATCGGATCCCCGGCCCCAAGGGAATGTAGCACAGGAGGGAACATAGACCAATGGAGCGAACAGCCGAACCGCAGTCTCCCGGCTTCAGTCCGGGCATGGCCGACCACGCTCCAAATCAGGTGGTGCTAGGGCGGGGGCGGGGACCCGGCGTAGCCGGGTGAGGTGCGTCGATTTTGCGATTATCGTGAGGGTTTTCCCAGTTTATAGGGGTTTTTCACGAACTTTAGGCGGGGGCGTTCCTGGTGACTTTGTGAATCTTTAGGTCGGGGAAAGCGAGCGGGCTATGTCGATTGGTCGGTTGGGTTCGCTGCTTGTTCGATGAGCTTCCACAGCCGTTCCACATGCTTTCGGCGGGTGTTCATCTGGGCGATTGAGACCCGGATAAAGGCCAGGTTGTCGATTCGGGAGGGGGTCACATAGGAATGGCCGGAAGCGTTGATGGCCTGGGCAAGGGCTTCGGTGGCCTGGTTGCCGTCCTTATGCCGCAGACAGACCAGCGAAAACGGTACCGGAGCCACCCGCTCCAAGAGAGGATGCTCGTCCACCCGCTCGGCCAGCTGCTGCGCCCACTCCACGTTGGCCCGCAGCCGAGCCCGAATCCCTTCCGCCCCGTAATAGCGGAGGACGAACCAGAGCTTCAACGACCGGAAACGCCTCCCCAACGCCACGTGCCAGTCTCGATAGTCGATCACCTGGCCGCTTTCCGAGGCCTGGTTGCGTAGATACTCGGGCAGAACGGAGAGGGTTTGGATGAGCGGGCGACGGTCGGCCACATAAAACAGCGACCCATCGAAGGTGACCGGAGTCCATTTGTAGGGGTTGACCGTGTAGCTATCCGCCAGCTCCAGCCCGTCCTGATGGTGGCGAAACTCAGGGCAGAACATGGCGTTGCCGGCGAAGGCGGCGTCGACGTGATGCCACATTCCGGCCGGGCGGGCAATTTCCCCTATCGCCCGAACCGGATCGACCGCAGTGGTGGCGGTGGTGCCGACCGCCGAACAGACGAAGGCTGGTACCAGACCGGCGTCCTGGTCGGCTTGCACCGCGTCTTGGAGGGCTTCGATCCGCATGGCGTACTCGTCATCCACCTCGATCAGGCGAATGTGGGAGAAGCCCGCCACCTTCGCCCCCTTCTCCACCGAGGAATGGGCCTGGGAGGAAACATAGGCCACCCACCGGCCTGGTTGAGCGCCTCGCCGGGTCGCTTCCTCCCGAGCCACCACCAAGGCGGTGTGTACGGCATCCGATGCACTCTGCTGGATGACGCCTCCACCCCGGTCGGTGGTCTTCCACCAGGAAGGCAGCCCGAGCAGGTCAACTACCCAATCCACTACCACCGTTTCCAGTTCGGTGCAGATCGGACTGGTAGCCCACAACATGCCCTGCTGACCCAGGCCTGCCGCCGCCAGATCGCCGAGGATGCTCGGGCCGGAAACAGCCGCCGGGAAAAAGGCAAACCAGCCGGGTGAAGCCCAGTTGGTCAGGCCCGGCAGGACGATTCGGTCCAGGTCGGCCGATATAGCTTCAAAATCTTCGGGATGCTCAGGTGCCCGATCAGCCAGCATATCCCGAAGCTCGCCCGGCTCCACCTGTGGCAACACGTTCATTTCGCCGACCCGCTCCAGGTAGTCGGCCAGCCAATCCACCAGGGCATAACCATGCCGACGAAAGTCTTCGGTGGTCATTTCGTTAAAGTCGGTCAACCGAGTCCTCTCCTAAGTTGGTTGGCGGGCGTCTGCCGGGTGCCGTTACAGGATACAAATTTCCGAGTCGAAAACGCCCGGGGCCGGTCCGTTAATAAGGTGGGGTTGCCGAACGGTTATCATTTATGATTCCCCCGAAGATGGCTATATGAACCACCAAGCTAGAACTCTTTTTCAGAAGGTGTGGGACGCCCATGTTGCTCATGAGGCACCTGGCGAACCCTCCCTGCTCTATATAGATCTGCATCTGGTCCATGAGGTCACCAGTCCGCAGGCGTTCGACAGTTTGAGGTTGGCCGGACGAGGGGTTAGACGACCCGATCTGACCCTGGCCACTATCGACCACGGGGTGCCTACCGCCAACCGCAGCCTCGGCATCAGGGATCCGCTGTCGAAAAGGCAGATCGACGCCCTGATCGCCAACTGCGCCGAGTTCGGAATCACCCTCTACGGTTTGGATGATCCCCGCCAGGGCATCGTCCATATCATCGGGCCGGAGCAGGGGATCACCCAGCCGGGCATGACCATCGTCTGTGGCGACTCCCACACCGCCACCCACGGGGCTTTCGGGGCGCTGGCCTTCGGGATCGGCACCTCCGAGGTGGAGCACGTCCTGGCTACCCAGACCCTCCCCCAGGTTAAACCCAAGGCGATGGCGGTGACCGTGGAAGGGGATCTCCCCACCGGGGTGACTGCCAAGGACATCATCCTGGCCATCATCGCCAAGATCGGGGTGGCCGGTGGGGTTGGGCACGTCATCGAGTACCGTGGTTCCACCATCCGGTCTCTGTCGATGGCGGCTCGGATGACCATCTGCAATATGTCTATCGAAGGAGGAGCCCGGGCCGGTATGGTGGCCCCCGACGACACCACCTTCTCCTACCTCGAAGGACGGCCTTACGCGCCTAAGAAGTGGGAGGATGCCCTCGACTATTGGCGCACCCTGCCCACAGACGACCAAGCTAACTTTGACGCCGAAGTTAAAATCGACGCCGCCCGGCTGGAACCCCATGTGTCCTGGGGAACCAATCCGGCCCAGACCCTGCCGGTCAGCGCCCGAATCCCCCATCCCGACCAATATCCCGACCCGATGGACCAGGCGGGATGTCGGAGCGCCTTGGAGTACATGAACCTGACGGCCGGTACGCCCATCACCGACATAAATCTGGATCGGGTGTTCATCGGTTCGTGCACCAACGCCCGGATCGAGGACCTTCGGGCGGCGGCCCGAATCGTGGAGGGACGCTCGATAGCCGGTTCTATCCAGGCCATGGTTGTACCGGGTTCCGGTTTGGTGAAACTCCAGGCTGAGGAGGAGGGTCTCGATCGGGTATTCAAGGAAGCCGGGTTCGAATGGCGGGACGCCGGATGCTCGATGTGCCTGGGAATGAACGATGACATCCTGGCACCGGGCGAACGCTGCGCCTCTACCTCCAACCGTAACTTCGAAGGTCGTCAAGGGCGGGGCGGGAGAACCCATCTGGTCAGCCCGGAGATGGCGGCCGCAGCTGCGGTGGCGGGCCACTTCGTGGACGTGAGGTCTTGGAGCTAGGCATGGATCGGGTAACCACTATTGCCGGCTCGATGATGCCCTTGCCCCGGAGCAACTGCGATACCGACCAGATCATGCCCAAGCAGTTTCTTAAACGGGTGGAGCGAAGCGGCTACGGACAGTTCCTCTTCTACGACTGGGCCAGAACCCCCGACAGAAAGCTCGATCCCGACTTCGTTTTGAACCGCCCCGAATATCAGCAGGCCAAGGTGCTGGTTACCGGACCCAACTTCGGTTCCGGTTCCTCCCGTGAGCATGCCCCTTGGGGAATCCAGGATTGGGGATTTGAAGCGGTGATCGCCCCCTCGTTTGCCGATATCTTCTACAACAACTGCACCAAGATCGGGTTGTTGCCGATCATCCTTGGCGAATCCGAGGTGGGGCATCTGATGGATTTGGCAGAGAGGTCGCCCGATGCCGATATCACCATCAACCTGTCCGAACAGACCGTTGTCGCCCCGGGTTGGTCAGCCCGATTCGAGATCGACCCTTTCACTAAATACCGGCTCCTGGAAGGGCTCGACGACATCGGCCTGACCCTGCGCAATCTGGCGGCTATCGACTCCTTCGAGGAGTCTCGGCCCGGCCATCTGCCCTCTCTGGCCTGAATCCTGACCAAAGCACCATGACCGTCACCTTTCTGGCAGTCATTTCGTACCCGCCTATCCCTATCTTTGAGGTGGGGCCGCTACGAATGTCCCTACACGGCCTGTTCGCCGGGATCGGCTTCCTGGCCGGGGCCTATTACGGCACCCGCCTCTACCGCAACCGAGGATTCGACGCCGCCCTTTTCCAGTCGGTTCTGACCTGGGCTCTGGTGGGTTCCCTGCTGGGTGCCCGCTGGCTCACCCTGCCCGCCTATTGGATTGAGAACGGCTTCGATGCGGGGGAGCTGGTCAACATCGGCGGCAACTACTCCATTCTGGGTGGGTTCGCGGGGGGCATAGCGGTGGGGGTT
>VXMP01000057.1 GCA_009841075.1 Acidimicrobiia bacterium
CTGGTGCTGTTCAACGTCATCTTCGGCGAACAAAGCTGGGGCGGATACGAGTTTGTCCAGTTCTTCGCCCCGGCCATGGCGGTGTTCGCGGCGGTGTCCTCGTCCTTTACCAACCTGGCGATCGGGGTGTCGTTCGCCCGTGAGCAGGGCATCCTCAAGCGGGTGCGGGGGACCCCCCTACCGGCCTGGGTCTACATGGCGGGCCGGATCTGTTCGGGGGTTTGGATGGCCATCCTGTCGGTGAGCATCATGTTCGCCATCGGCTGGGCTTTCTTCGGCTTCCAGATGATCTGGTCCAACTTCGGTTTGGCGGTGCTGGTCTTCGTGGTGGGGGTGGGTACCTTCTCGGCCCTGGGTTTGGCGGTCTGCGCCACCGTAAAGAACGCCGAATCGTCACCGGCGGTGGCCAACGCCGTGTATCTGCCGATGGCCTTCATCTCCGGGATCTTCATTCCGCTCGACGATGCGCCCGACTGGATGCTGATCCTGGGCGATGTCTTCCCGCTCAAGCATTTTGTGGGGCCGTTCGGAGAGGCCTTCAACCCGTTTTACGAGGGCGAGGTGCTGGGCTGGGAGCATCTGGGGGTTATGTGCCTCTGGCTGGCACTGGGAATGGTGATCGTGACCCGCTATTTCTCCTGGGACGCCAAAGGAAAATAAGGGCCGGGTAAGGGGGATCGGTTTCAGTCGATCCGTTCGATCTCGGCACCCATCTGACGCAGCCGGTTGTCGATGTCCTCGTAGCCCCGCTCGATCTGTTCGGCGTTGTTGATCAGGCTTTCGCCCTCGGCTACCAAGGCGGCGATCAGAAGGGCCATTCCGGCTCGGATATCGGGGCTCGACATGGTGCTCGACTTCAGTCGGTTGGGCCCCATCACCACCGCCCGATGCGGGTCGCAGAGCACGATTCGGGCACCCATGTCGATCAGACGGTCCACGAAGAACATCCTCGATTCGAACATCTTCTCGTGGATGAGAACCGAGCCGAAGGCCTGGGTGGCGGCTACCAGGGCAATGCTGGTGAGGTCGGCGGGGAAGGAAGGCCAAGGACCGTCCTCGATTTTGGGTACGGCACCGCCCAGGTCGGGCTGAATGGTCATCGCCCCGTTAAAGCGCATCTGGGCGATCTGGTCGGGCAGAGCGTCGTAGTGGATTCCCAGCCGAGACCAGGCCAGGTCGATAGGCTTGTTGAGGTCGGGTGTGTAGCCGCCGATGGTGATCGGTGAACGGGTCACTGCGGCCAGGGCCATGATGCTCCCCGTCTCGATATGGTCGGGGCAGATGGTGTATTCGCCGCCGCTCAGCTGCTCCACGCCTTCGATCTGCAGGATGTTGCTGCCTATTCCGGTGATCTGGGCTCCCAAGGTGTTGAGGAAATGGCAAAGATCCTGCACGTGGGGTTCGCAGGCGGCGTTTTCGATGGTGGTATGGCCTTTGGCGAGCACCGAGGCCATGATCATGTTCTCGGTGCCGGTCACCGACGGCTCGTCCATGAACACTACCGACCCTTTCAGGGTTCCGGCCCGGAACATGTGGTTGTCGTCGAAGCTGTAGGAGGCCCCCAACCCTTCTAATCCCCGCACATGGGAGTCGATCCTTCTGCGCCCGATTACGTCACCGCCTGGCGGGGGAAGCGAGACCTCACCGAATCGAGCCAGGGAAGGGCCGGCCAGGAGAATCGAGGCCCGGATCAGGCGAGCCCCTTCGGAGACGTTAGGCCCGGTCATCCCGTTGCAGTGGATGCGAAGACTGTCCGGCTTGGGGCTGGAAACCGAGGCCCCCATGTCCTCCAAGATGCCGAGCAGGGTACCCACGTCACCGATCCGAGGTATGTTGTGCAGGGTGACCGGTTCTTCGGTCAGCAAACAGGCGGCGATGATAGGAAGAGCGGCGTTCTTGTTACCCGAAGGCTCGAAATGACCCTTAAGCCGAGTCGGCCCCTTGACCAGAAATGTCGTCACAAGCCTAGGCTAGTGCGCTCCCTCAGTTCCGACCGGCAATGCCCTGCGGGTGAGACTTCAGCGAGTTTCGATAGTCAGGTCGTCCGCCGAGTAACCGAAAAAGTTGAGTAAGACGATCGCCCGCTTTTTGCTCCCTTCTGCCGAAAAATTCACATCAATATATATGCCGGAACTGGCTATTTCCTCCGAACGTACCGGGATATCCTCTTGTCGGCGGCTGGCGTAGTGGCGTGTTGTCCCCTTCAGTTCCAAAATCCGATTGAACTCATAACCGTGCCGGCGATAAAGCTTGGTTGCGACCCCCACCAACACCTCTTTCCAGGTGTTTACCTCAATTCGGTCACCCCACAACTCAAAAGCAACAGGCTTAGTACCAGAAACAGGCTTATTACCTGGATATATTTTCGTACCAGAAGCCAAATTGGGCTTGGGTAGGGTTCCTGAAGAGGGTTCTGGTCTTGCGATGGCGGGTATGTGTTCATCGCGTAGCAATGCTAAGACGTGCACGGGATCGGGACGGAGACCCAATTCTGCATATGCCTGTTCTGTTATGAGTCGGATCAGTTCATCAGGCGGATTTTTCACCATCCTACGCCAGATCTCGGGGAGCTTCTCCTGTAGGTGGTCGGCTTCATGACGGGCCTTTAAGACCTTTCTAGCTTGACTTGCAGATCGTCCTTCATCCAGGTTCTCTCTACCAAGAAATGTTTCCAGATCCTCCGCTAGTTGGTCGACCGGGCCATCCTGCAATCTAAGGGTTGAAAATAATCGCTGATTAGGTGGGCCGGGTTCAAGGGGTAGGTACAACTGCCACTTCAGTCCGGTGGTTAAGCAAGAGATTTGTGCCCCCTCTTCGAAGGCGTATCCCAGGGCTTGCTTGACGTGCTTTCTCAGATCTACTCCAGGGGATTTAGCCTCAATATGGGCAACGATATATTTTTTTCCCCTAAGGGCTATATCGACTTTTCCTTCTCCTTGAGGAGTTGCCACCTTATGTTCAAAAAGTACATCAGCACCGCCGAGTGGGTTCCAACCCAGATCTTGCAGAATTGGTGTGATGATTTGAATCTTCGCCGTTTCTTCATTGGGCGGAGTTGGGGCAGTTCTTATCCGTTCAAGAGTTTCCTTTAGGGACAAGTCTTTCTCCTCGCTCCAACCCGGTTCCTGGGAATATCATACCTGAGGGTCGATGGACTTAGGATGAAACTCCTATTGTCGATTGATATGCTGCTACCGGCCAATGACAAAGAAGACGGCAGGTTGTTGGGAGCAGTCTGTTGCCGCGACATTGAGGCCGATGATGTCGTACAGAAGTAGGGCTGGAGCGGGGTAGCATTCACTTCATGCTTCGTTTTCTTACCGCGGGTGAATCGCACGGGCCCGGTCTGGTCACCATTGTGGAGGGTTTGCCGGCCGGCCTGGAGGTTTCTGGCGAGGGTATCGGCATTGAGTTGGCCCGGCGGCGGCTGGGTTACGGTCGGGGTGCTCGCATGAAGATCGAAAGGGACGAGCTGGAGATCATGGGCGGGGTTCGTCATGGCCGCACCTTGGGGTCTCCGGTGGCGGTGGTGATCCGCAACACGGAGTGGCCTCGCTGGCAGGAGGAGATGTCTCCTGAGGCCGGAGTCCCCAAGCGCCCTATGACCACGCCTCGCCCCGGCCACGCTGATCTGGTGGGCATGCTCAAGTATGACACCAAAGACGCCCGCAACATTCTGGAACGGGCCTCCGCTCGGGAGACGGCGGCTCGGACGGTGGCGGGATACCTGGCCAAGCAGCTGCTGGCTGCTATCGGCTCGACCGTGGTGAGCCATGTGGTGGCGGTAGGAGAGGCCATCTCCAATTCTATGGACCTGCCCACCATCGACGACCTTCCCGCTATAGATGCCTCCCCGATTCGGGCCTTCGGAACCGAGGTCGAGGCAGAGATGATCGCCGAGGTGGAGGGGGCCAAGGCAGATCGTGACACGCTGGGGGGTGTGGTGGAGGTGCTGGTATACGGTCTTCCCCCCGGTCTGGGTTCCTATGGACAATGGGATCGCCGTATTACCGCCCGCCTGGCCGAGGCTTTGATGTCGATCCAGGCTATGAAGGCGGTGGAGATCGGCGACGGTCTGGCCTCGTCGCGCCGCCGGGGTTCGGTAGCCCATGACGAGATCTACTACCAGGACGGGGAGTTCGTGCGGAATACCGACCGGGCCGGAGGAACCGAGGGCGGTATGACCACCGGCCAACCCCTGCGGGTGCGGGTGGCGATGAAGCCGCTTTCTACGGTGATGCGCCCCCTCCCCACCGTCAACGTGGTCACCAAAGAGCCCGAAGTCGCCTTTCGGGAGCGTTCCGATGTCTGCGCCGTGCCTGCCGCCGGAGTGGTGGCCGAGCAGATGGTGGCGATCGTGGCCGCCCAGGAGATGCAGAGAAAGTTTGGTGGCGACACGGTGGAGGACTTCATCGTGAACGTGGCCTCCTACCGGCACCGTATAAGCACTTTCTGATGGCGTTCGGAAGGGGGTAGGAGAATGGGCACCCTGTGGCTCATCGGCATGATGGGCAGCGGAAAAAGTACGGTGGGCAAGCTCCTGGCCGATTTCTCGGGGCGACAGTTCTTGGACGTTGACTCTCTGATAGAGGCCCGGGCAGGCAAGTCGATCCCCGACATTTTCGAACAGGATGGAGAGGCGGCCTTCCGTAGTCTGGAAGCCGGGGAAATCGAGCTTCTCTGCCAGGAGCCGACCACACCGGAGGGGGCCGGTCGGGTTGTCGCCACCGGCGGAGGGGCGATACTCAACAGGGACAGTGTGAAGTTGATGCGTCAGAGCGGGGTGGTGGCCTGGCTGGACGCCTCCGTTTTGGTATTGGCCGGAAGGATCGAGGCTATGGGCCGTCCGTTGCTGGCCGGTTCTGATGTGGCCTCGAATCTGACCCGGATTCTGGCCGACCGCCAGGAACTCTACGAGGCTGCCGCCCACTTCCGTATTGACGCCTCTTTGTCTCCCGACCGAATCGTGCGAAACCTGGCCGGATGCAGCCGGATCGCCATCGGAGACACCTCCGAGGTGCTGATCGGACCCTCTATTCCGCACCGACTACTTCCCCCCTCAGCGGAAAGAGAGCAGGCAGTGGTGATCTGTCAGCCCGGCTCACGTCACCTGGCCGAACAGGTGAAGGAGCATATCCTTGTCCAGGCCGACAGTACCCTTATAGAAGTTCCCGATCGGGAGGAAGCCAAGTCGATAGGCACCTTGTCGCGATTGTATGACCGGTTGGCCGAGCGCAACCTGGGACGTCACGACACCATCGTGGGAGTGGGTGGGGGAGCGGTGACCGATCTGGCCGGGTTCGTGGCCGCTACCTGGCTGCGGGGGATCGAATCGGTGTTGGTGCCTACCACCCTTCTCGGGGCGATCGACGCCTCGATAGGCGGCAAGACCGGCATCAACGTGATGGGCAAGAACCTGGTGGGGGCTTTCTGGCATCCCTCTCGGGTGGCGGTTGATCTGGAGGCCTTGAGGGTTTTGCCGGAGGAGCTTATCCGGGAGGGGTCGGCCGAAGCGATAAAGGCAGGTTTCATCGCCGATCCGAAATTGGTGGATCTCATGGCCGAGCACGGTTTGGGGTTCCCGATGGCCGAGGTGGTGGGCCGGTCGATAGCTGTCAAGGCGCGGGTGGTGTCGGACGACTTTCGGGAGACCGGCCTGCGGGCGATCCTTAACTTCGGCCATACCCTGGGCCACGGGATCGAGGTAGTAAACGGACTCTCCCATGGCCATGCCGTGGCGGTGGGAATGGTGGCCGCCGCCGCCATATCAGCCTCCATATACGGATTCGACCCGGCCCGAGTAGTGGCCCCGCTGGAAGGTTTAGGCCTGCCCACCTCGGTGGATATCCCCGACCCGGACGACATCCTCCGGTTGGTGGAACGGGATAAGAAGCGCACCTCCGCCGGAATCCGCATGGTGTTGTTGCGAGAGATCGGCGATCCGGTGGTTGAACACGTGGATCAGGCCGCACTAAGGCTGGGTCTGGCTGCGGTCGGCTCGTCTGCTTAAGCCGTTCTCCGAGCTCGGCACCATTCTCCTAGAATCGTCCCCATGGTTTCCACCAACGATGTCAAGTCCGGCCAGGCGCTCGACCTTCCGGACGGGCTCTTCCTGATTATCGAAAAGCAGCATGTCAAGCCCGGGAAAGGGCGGGCTTTCGTGCGGATGAAGCTGAAGAACCTGTTGACCGGTGCGGTGGTGGATCGCACCTTTCGGGCCGATGAGGATGTGCCCCAGGCGATCATCGACCGGCGGAGCCATCAGTTCCTGTATCGGGACGACCTGGGATATCACTTTATGAACCTGGAAACCTACGCCCAGTTTGCCCTGACCGAAGAGGATGTGGGCGAGGCCAAGAACTACATCACGGAAGGGGCTACCGTGTTGCTTCCCCTCTACAACGACAGCCCCATCGGGGTGGAGCTTCCCGCCTCGGTGGAGCTCAAGGTGACCGGTGCCGAGCCCGCCGTGCGGGGCGACCGGGTGTCGGGTGCCGCCAAACCGGTTACCTTGCAGACCGGCCTGGTGGTACAGGCCCCGTTGTTCATCGATGAGGGAGACACCATCAAGGTGGACACCCGCTCCGGAACCTATATATCCCGGGTTTGAGCCTCCCCAGAGCGGACATGTCCTACCCAAATTCGCCGGCCGCCAAGGAGCCCCGAGATCGGGCATTGGCGGCCCTCTACCAGGCCGAGCAACGCCAGAACTCGGACCTGCCTTCGTTGACCGGTAAGGCCGGTCGCTATGTCCGGGGGGTTTTGGCCCATCGACTGGACTTGGACCGGCGCATAGAGGAGGTTTCGGAGGGCTGGCCTCTCCATCGGATGCCGGTGGTGGATCGAACCATCCTGAGGCTCGGTTTGTACGAGCTCCTTCACGAGCCCACCCCCACCGCGGTGATCCTGAACGAGGCGGTCGAGTTGGCCAAACGGTATTCCACCTCAGAGAGCGGAAAGTTCGTCAACGGAGTCCTGGCCACCCTGTCCCGCTCGGCCCGCCCCGAATAGGCCTCTCTAGCTGCGTCTTTATAGTTGGGGAAGTCCATCTATTCCAATCTTTCCCTTGTAAACCTTTCTTAATTTGCCATATCGAAAATTTCAATGATAGAATGATTTTAGAACATCAACAACAATATCCAACTAAACCGAAACAAGGAGACACATGACACTCTTGAAGCACGATTTGTCCTATAGTTATGGCATGAACAGGTCACGTCTAGACACCACGGTCGACGCGCAAAAGCTCGAAGAGACTCGACGGATCAGAGACTGGGCTGATGATGCGGCGATGATCGATGAGGCACTTACGGTTCTTATCGATATCCATAGCGGAATGGAGATCGACGAAAACTATCTTGGCTATAAGCGGCATCCCCTTGAAGAGCCCGATAAGTGGGGCAATCTGGCCTACTTTGACGACTTCAACGACCGGGTGATGGGTGAGGAGGACGAGGATGAGCCTGATGAGTGGGGTGATCTGGAATCCTGTCTCGAAGCCATTGACCGCCTAAAGGCGGCGAAAGATGAGTAGGGCTTCCAACGCCCAACTCTATTAAAGGTAAAGGCTCCGGTGGACTGATGTCGGTGATCAATCCCCACTGGAAACGAGACTAGGTGGAGGCCACTGGTGGGCTCGTCCAGCACATATATCATGTTGGATGATAATGAAGGTGTATAGCTACTTTCTTTTATACCCCGTGTTCTTGAACATATAGAAGGGCATTCTGCAAAAGATTTTCGCCATTCTGAAATCGGCCTAAACCGGTATTACAACTATCGCAGATCAAGGCCCTAGGTTGTCCAATACCCTTATTGTGATCAAGAACTATTTTTGCTGTTACTCCTGCAATTGATCGTTTTCGACAGATCGGGCACTTGAACAAGGTCCCCTTAGCCGGACGGGGCTTTTCGGCTTCTTGTTTGTCTTTCCTGCTCAAGGCACGACGATCAATTGCTCTGCGACATATGCGGCATGAAGGTCGGGTGGTGACATTGCCTCGGGCATCTCTTTGATTGGGCTCAAACTCGCTCATTGGTTTGAGAACATGACATATATTACATATTTTATTCTTAAACCCCTTACCTGTTTGGGTGGGGTCAAGTATTTCTAAGTCGGTATTCGGGATGCGCAGGACATCTCCTGTTCCAATCAAAAATACGTCGCTTGTTTCCTCGTTGCTCTTTTCCACAAACCCGACGGAACAGGAGGTATAGGCAATGGGTACAGATTCACCGACCGGAAGACCGGATGTACCAACACATAGAACGCAGCTATTAATCGGAATCAAGCCGAAAGGATCCGTTGCTGAACCGCGGCCACCCTTTGTCGGGCGATTTCGATATATTCGGGGGCGATGTCGATGCCCACATAGTTCCTCTCGGTGGCCACCGCCATTTTGCAGGTGGTGCCCGATCCGCACATAGGGTCCAAAACCAGATCGCCAGGGTTGGTCCAGGAGAGGATGTGGTCTTCGGCCAGTTTTTCGGGGAAGACCGCCGGATGCTGGAAGGCGATCCGGTCTCGGGTGGTTCCGCCTAACCCGACCGCGTAGGACCAGATGTTGGTGCGGGTTTTTTCTTTGTTCAGCTTGCCTCGGGTCTTCTTATTCACCCCGTCCGGACCCTTGTTGTGGGTCAGCATCTCGTAGCCGTGCCGGGCGGTAGGAATCTTGAGCGGGTTGAAGGTCTTCGGCTTGCCCTTGGCCAAGACCACCATCAGCTCGTAGGCGTTGGTGTAGGCATTCGACCTCATAAAGGGCGTATTCCGTTTTTGATAGATCATGATGTCGTGGACATTGAACCCGATTTCTTGGAAATGGATGGCCTGCCGGAGGCTGGTCAGGGAACGTCCGTTTTTGATCTTGTCTCCCACCACCCACACCACTACCCCTCCGTCCTTGGTGATTCGTAGGAGTTCACGGGCGATTGAATCAAACGGGAACTCATAGCCCTCGTAATCTCGCAGGTTGTCGTAGGGAGGCGAGGTGACCGTGAGGTCGATGCACTCGTCGGGCCAGCTTCGCATGACCTCCACACAATCTCCTGTTATCAGGGAATTGATGAAGTCCATCTGTTGGTACCTTTCCTGAGCGAAGCCGGCGGAGTGTCCCACGGGTTCGTACCCAAATCATAGTTTCCCAGGCAGTCGACTCCTATAAGAGCGACTCCCATAACCGGGCGATCCGATCTTGTCGTCTCTGGTTGCTCCAAGCCTTCGATGCCGTTCAACCCTCAACGTATATGGTGGGTGTGACATTTTTTCAACCCCCCTCCTCAAGACACCGATGCCTCGCTTTCCAGCCCTTCGTCCAGGTGCCCACGAAACCTTGGTTTGCTACTTCGGCGCAATGCGACAACAATTAGGGTTGCAGGCAAGACAAGGATTTCGTATTGGGCTCGTTGGTCAAAAAACGTCGGAAAAAAATGAGCAAGCACAAGTATCGCAAGCGCATCAAAGCCAACCGTCACAAGAAGAAGAAGTAGCGGGGCGGACGCTCCTATTCGGCACCGGTTTTATTAGGTGACATAACCATCACCCGGCCTTCGCCACCGAGGGCCTCCAACAGCGCACCTCTGACCCGTTCGACTTGGTCCGGCCTGGCCAGGCAGAGAATAGAAGGCCCGGCCCCTGACAAGCAGGCGTAGAGCGCCCCCGAATGGTTGGCAGCCGCAATTAGTTCCCCCAGTCTCGGGTAGTGGGCCAGGCGGGGTTTTTCGTGCACCTCATCGCCTTGGGCATTCTCGATGATGGCATCCGAACCGGTTCTGAGCCCCTCGATCAGGGCGGTGATCCTCCCAAAGGTGCGGACCGCCACGTCAAGGGGAACGCAGTCGGGGACCATCTTCCGGGATTCGACGGTGTGTACCTCGAAATCGGGAATCACCACAATCGGCACCAGGTCGGGCGAAAGCGAATGATGGACGACCCAGCCTTGGGCAACCGAGACCAGCCCTCCGTAAACCGCTGCGGCCGCATTGTCCGGATGGCCTTCCATCCTTTTTACATACTGGAACAAGTCGTCATGACTGGGGTTTTCCCCGTTGGCCCGAAGCGCCGCCAAGGTTCCGGCGGTTAAGGCAGCCGCACTTGATCCCAATCCCCGGCACAGCGGAATGTGGTTGATTATCTCCAGCCGAAGCGGACGTTTACTTACCTGACGGGCGGTCGAAAGGATGGCATCCCGGCCCTCATCGCCTTGATAGGGTTCCGGCCCCCGATGGTGAATAGACCAACCCGAAGAGACTTCGGCAGTCACCCGACATCGCAGGTCCAGTGCCATAGCCAGGGTGTCGTATCCAGGCCCCAGGTTGGCCGAGGAAGCCGGAGCGGAAGCGGTGCTCATTTATCCGCTGTCGGTTTCGACGAATATGGTTTGGGCGGCAGGCAGGACGGCCCGTATTCCCTCCTCGACCTCCTCGATGGTTTGGTGAACTTCTTCTCCGGATAGGCCTTCTGCCAGTTCCACATCGATGTTGACCAGTATTTCTTCCGGCCCCAAATGCATAGTAAGTAGGCGTCCGACTCCGGTGACCTTGGTGTGGGCGAGGACGCAGGCCCGCAAGGCGGCTCGTTCCCGCCGTCCGGCCGCTTCCCCGATCAGCAGTCCTTTTATCTCGAAGGCCAGGAAAAACGCCACCCCGGCCAGCAGCAGTCCGATCAGAATCGATGCCAGCGCATCCCAGATGGGGTTGTCGGTCAGATGGGATGCCACCACGCCCACCAAGGCAATAAACAGCCCACCCACCGCGGCGCTGTCTTCGAAAATTATTACCAGAAGAGGGGCGTCTTTGGTTTCCCTCAAGGTTTGCCATAGGGCTCGCGAGCCGCGTACCCGGTTGAACTCCCGCATCGCCACCACCCAGGACCCGGCTTCGATGATGATTGCACCGGATAGCACTGCCACCGATATGCCGAAACCTTCGATCTCATGTGGATGTTGAAGGGCTTCTATTCCATGTTGGATGGAGAAAACCGCGCCACCGATGAACAGCATCACCGCCACCATGAAGCTCCAGAAGTAAACCTCTTTACCCCGACCGAACGGATATCGTTCTCCGCCCGCCCGTTTGGAGACCGCCAGACCCCAGATCAAAATGCCCTGGTTGCCTGCGTCTGCTACCGAATGGATGGCTTCGGCCAGCATCGCCGCCGATCCGGTAATGGCGGCGGCCACGAACTTGGCTACCGCGATCACCGAGTTGGCGATCAGGGCGGCGATTATGGCGATACGTGATCCTGAGGAGGCCATTACCCAACCAGTGTAAACCCGGCGCAGGCGGTGAGGGGATTCCAGGGCACTACCGTGAGGGCTTGATGGTGGATTTTCTCGGTTTGGATACCTTGCTCGCCCAGATGATGGCGGCGATCGGGTTGGCAATGGTGGCCGGCAACGGGTTCGCCATGTGGAAACATTCCCGAGGGGAAACACCAAAAGGGGTGGAGGGTGCCTATCGGCCGGGTCGTGCCCGATTCCTTTTGGTAGTGGGCCTGGTGATCGGGATTTGGGGGCTGGCCGGTCTGGTCTAATATCCGGTTAAATCTTCCCTCCGTTTTGGAAAGGGAAGCTTTTGTCATGGCCGGTCTATAGGTTTATTGGTAATGACCGGCGAATTCCGTAGATCCCCCACCAAGACGTCCTCCTTCGGGGTGGGCCGTAGAGAGGGACACGACTCGTCTCCGTTTTATGACCGTTTTGACCCTCCCGTCCTGGATTCCGACGATCGGCTGGGAGATCGCCCCCGACAGGACGGCCCGATCCCGGGTGATGCCAGGTCAATGGGGGAGTTGGATTCCAATTCGGTAGCTCTGGTAGTTACCTCACCCCCCTATTTTGTGGGCAAGGAGTACGAGATCGAGGCCCTCCAGGCCGCTCGACCCGCTGGGGGAGGTGGGGAGGTTCCCGAAACCTACCGCTCGTATCTGCAGCTTCTACATGACGTTTTTGAAGAGTGCGTTCGGGTTTTGGAGCCGGGGGGACGGATAGCGGTCAACGTAGCCAATCTGGGCCGCAAGCCCTATCGCAGTCTGTCTGCCGACGTAATCCGGATTTTGGAGTCGCTGGGACTGCTGCTGCGAGGGGAAGTCATCTGGCGTAAGGCGGCGGCCAGTAGCGGCTCCTGTGCATGGGGATCCTTCCGTAGTCCCGCCAATCCGGTGCTGAGAGACGTGACCGAACGGGTTGTCATCGCCTCGAAAGGGCGGTTCGATCGGGCTCTGAGCCGATCGCGGAGACGGGAGAAGGGGCTCCCTCATGTGCCTACCACCGGCAGCGACGAGTTCATCGAAGCCACCCTTGATGTTTGGGATATCCCGGCCGAGAGCGCCAGGAGAGTGGGGCATCCCGCTCCCTTCCCGGTGGAGCTGCCCAGTCGTCTTATCCATCTCTATACCTATGAGGACGACCTGGTACTTGACCCTTTCATGGGGTCGGGGTCCACGCTGGTGGCCGCGCATCAGACCGGAAGAAGAGGGATCGGATACGACATCGATCCCGAATATGTCAACCTGGCCCGGGAACGACTGAGCGACAACTGTCTGATGGATGACGGATTTCCTGACGGCTCCGACCGAGCCAAAAGCGCCAAGACGCTGGCCGAGGAACTTCTCCAAAGAAGTGGTTTCTTGGTCCATCGGGCACCCAGGATCGGTTCCACGGATATGCGATACGACTTCCTGATCGAAAACCCCCATGGGAACAGATGGCATGTGCAGATAGCCGGGGGTTTCACCACCGTCCAGGCGGGCCTGCAGCGGGGAGCCTTGTTGTGGGAAACCCTGGGAATGGCCCATGTGCTCCACTCGGTTGAAGAAGACGCCCGGCTGATAATCCTCACCCCCAGGATGCCGAGGCCGGGCAGCAGCACCCACAGAGCCCTCCAGGCAGTGGGCCCTGGGCGCTTCTTCGACATTATTGAGCTGGTTTCGCCCGCCGATGCGGAACGACTCACCCACTACGGAACCACATCAACCACCCGACCGATCGAAGGGTGGTGGACGGAAGCCCAAATCAGCCAGGCCTTCTCCGGCCCGCTTTCGTTGCCGGATATCAAGGGATCGGATAATGGGACTTCCGGGTTCCGCTAGGTATTCCAGGGAGGGCAAGCTAGCATCAGGTGACCCAGGCGGGTGTAGTTCAGTGGTAGAACATCAGCTTCCCACGCTGAAAACGGGGGTTCGATTCCCCTCACCCGCTCCCTTCCCCTGGCGAAATAAACCCTACCGTTTGGTTTATATCCACGGAGATGAGCGGTGATCCTTTCCGACCGAGACATCAAAGCTGCCATTGAGGAAGGCCGAATCGAGATCGACCCCTTCGAGTCGGCCAATATCCAGCCCTCTTCGGTTGATTTGCGGGTGGACAACATCTTTCGGGTGTTTGAGAACCACCTCTACCCCTTTATCGATCCCAGAACCGCCCAGCCCGACCTGACCCAGGAACGATCCGTCCCTACAGATGGTCGTTTCATCCTCCACCCGGGCAAGTTCGTCCTGGGGGCCACCTCAGAGCGGATTCGTCTGGCCGACGACATAGTGGCCCGGTTGGAAGGAAAGTCCAGCCTAGGACGGATCGGCTTGTTGATTCATTCCACGGCCGGCTTTGTGGACCCCGGTTTCAACGGCTATCTGACCCTGGAGTTGGCCAACGTAGCCAACCTGCCCATCGCCATATATCCGGGAATGCTGATCGGACAGATCAGCTTCTACCGGCTTTCCGGTCCGGCGGAACATCCCTACGGCTCGGATCGGGCCGGATCAAAATATCAGGGCCAGCGTGGCCCCACCGCCTCCCGAGTACACGAAAACTTCCGGTAACCCCCGTCCATTCCCCCCCCCGAAACCGTTAGATTTCCGCGTCGTAACCAGCAACGTCCTGCACCGATTTTTCGCAGCCATATCAAGTAATGCCCTTGACCTAAAGCTCGTCTGAAAGGCGTTATAAACTGGGTAAACACCCACCCAAATCTCAAAATCGACCCACCTCGCCCGGCTACGCCGGTTCCCCGACCCCGCCGCGCTCCACCTGATTCGGAGCGTAGTCAACCATGACCGGACAGAAGCCGGGAGACGCAGCCGGGGGGACTGCGGTTCGGCTGTTCGCCCCATTGGTCTATGTTCCCTCCGGATTATGTTCTCTTGGGGCCGGGGAATCCGATCGTGGATTCCATTCCTCTTACCCGGCCTTCGGTGCTTGGCAGCCCCTACGTATCATGCCCGAGGGACATTTTCAACCCCCTTGTTCGAGAACGCGAAAAAACGCTCCCGAAGCACCTCGACCCCCCTGCTCAATGGGCGGTTCAGGCTAGGAGATGAGCGGCTCCAGCTTGGTCAGCAGGGTGGAGACGTTGGATAGGTAATCCTCCACGGTCTCGTCTGGTAGCCAACCTTCGTAGAAGTTGGTGTGGAGGGAGTCGGCGGAGCCGAATAGGGTTCGTATATCGCGATCGCCGGTTTGGGCGACCAGTTTGTTGACCGTCCGCCAGAGTTCGTGATGGCCGTTGTGGGGCCACCCTTTGGCTTCGGCCACGCTCTTAACCATCTGGGCCGCCGCACCCCATCCCTTCTCGGAGGCTTGTAACAGGTTGCCTTCGGCCAGGTAGTTCCAGGCCTTGGCGAGGAAGTCACGGCTAGTGTCGTTATAGTATCTTGTCTTGGTCGTCATATGGGTATGGTATCATCATCAAAGGGCTAGTGAACCCAGAAAACCATAGTTTTTTCGCGCTTTCGGCACTTTAAGCCCACCCGAAATGGTCGATAGGGCCTTCACCTCGGCCCAGCTTCCATCCCGCTGCCCCGGTTATGGCCCTTGACACCCAGGCCCGGGCGGCGGCGATAGTCAACAGAAGATCCGATCCGGTGGCCAGCCGAGCCGCTATGGAAGCCGAGAGTGCATCTCCGGTTCCGTGCACATTACGGGACCGCACCCGACGTCCGGGCAGGGAGTCGGTCTTGATCCCATCCGAGAACACATCCAGGGGAGGATGGGGAGGTGCCAGTCGTCCGCCGGTTATCAGAAACGGGGTGCGGGTGGTCGAAGCCAGATACTCGGCCGCCGCCCGCATATCCGCTTCGTCTTCTATCGGCCGATCCGCCAGAAGCGCCGCCTCTCGGTGGTTGGGGGTGGCCAAAGCGGCCCGAGGAATCAGGTACTGCATATACGTGTCCGGTACCGAATCGTCTACCACCGTATTTCCGTGTCGGTCCACCAGAACCGGATCTACTACCAGATTGGGCAGGCGGAAGGCATGTTCGGCTACCAGCCGGACGATTTCTGATCGACCCAGCAGGCCGGTTTTGGTAGCGGCGGGAGGAAGGTCGGTGGCCACGGCTTTCAGTTGGGTGGAAACCAGCTCGAGTGGAATCGGCTCTGCCTGTTCAACTCCAAGGGTGTTTTGGGCGGTGACGGCGGTTATCACGGTGGTGGCGTAGACACCGTGGGCCGAAAAGGTCTTCAGATCGGCCTGGATGCCCGCACCGCCGCCGGAGTCACTGCCGCCCACCGTCATTACCACCTCAGGAGAGGAAGACTCAGGGTAGGTCATCGCGCTCTCTTGGATAAGACTCTTCCAGGGACACTATCGCCGCCGGATCGATGGACAACCGGACGTCGGCCGCCGGGCCTGGAGTGGTTTGGTCGGTTTCAAAGGTCAAAAAGCTCCCCTGGCAGGCTACCTCCAGCCTGTTCCGACCCGCTACGAAACGGGTGGATTTGATCTGCCCGTTCAGGTTACCGTCAGGGTCAAGCCTCACCCCGTCGGGGCGGATCACGATCCGATGTCGCCCGGCGGTTAGCAGGGTGGGGGTCTTCCCCCAGGGAAGGGTGGCGATGCCGTTCTCGTCCACCTCGGCGTCACCGAAGTTCTCGAACCCCAGGAATCGGGCCACAAATTCGGTGCGGGGTTGCTTCCAAAGCCTATCGGGAGTGCTCACCTGCCTGATCCTTCCCTGATGGAGGATGGCCACCCGGTCGGCGATATTAAAGGCTTCGTCCTGATCATGGGTGACGTAGAGGACGGTTACCCCCACCCGACGGATCAGGACCGACAGGTCGGCCACCAATCGGGTCCGAAGGGCTCGGTCAAGTGCTCCCACCGGCTCGTCCAGCATGATCAGGGCGGGTTCCGGGGCGAGAGATCGGGCCAGGGCCACCCGCTGCATCTCCCCACCCGACAAGGAGCCGATCGATCGATCCGCCAGGCCACTCAGGTCCACCCAGGACAGGACTTTTTCCACCCGGCGGCGTATATCGGCTGCCTCCATCTTCTGCATACGGAGCCCGAAGGCCACGTTACGAGCCACGTTTAGATGAGGGAAGAGCGCATAATCCTGGAACATCAGCCCGACCGGACGCCGATGAGGTGGGAGGGAGGTTATGTCCCGCCCCTCCAGCAGGACCTGTCCCGTCGAAGGGTTTTCCAACCCGGCGATCACCCTCAGCAAGGTTGACTTTCCCGATCCGGATGGACCCAAAACTGACATCACCTCCCCTTTTCCTACCCGCAGGCCAACCTCCTGCAGGGCCGGATGGTTGCCAAAATACAGGCTCAGGTTGGTTATCTTCAGCATTCAGATCTCTCCAGGCCCTCTGGTCCGATGGCTGTCAACGGCCAGGATGACCAGGGTGATGATGATCATCAGGATTACGCTCAAGGCCATGGCCTGGCCCAGGTTGGTGGCACCGGGCTGTCCCAGCAGTCGGAAGATGGCGGTGGGAATGGTGGGTCGATCCGGCCGGACCAGAAAAGCGGTGGCCCCGAACTCGCCTAACGACACCGCCAGGGCGAAACCGGCCCCTACCAGGGCGGCCCGGCTGACGATAGGCAGTTGGATCTCCTGGAAAACCTGTCGAGGGGAGGCACCCAGCACCGCAGCGGCTTCCATCAGTCGTGGTTGGGCGGATCGGAGCACCGGGGTGACGGTACGGATGACGAAGGGCACCGCCACCACCGTATGGGCCAGCGGGATCAGCCAGGCCGAGGTGCGCAGATCCACCGGCCAGCCGAAAGCCACCAAAAACCCGAACCCGATGGTCACCGCCGAAGTGCCCAGCGGGAGCATCAGCAGGGTATCGAACCCGGATCCCACCCGCCCGGACGGTCGGGTCAGGAAGAGCGCTGCGGCCATGCCGACCACCAGGGCGGGAAGGGCGGCTACCGAGGCGAACCAGATCGAATTGAAAATGGCTTCGGACGGTGATACCACCGAGGTTTCGCCACCGAACAGTCCCAGAAAGTGGGTTAGACCGATTCCCGAGGAGGTGTTCAAGGACCGGGCCACCAAGGTGATGATCGGAATACCGAGGTAGACCGCCATAGAAATCAGAGTTCCACCGATTACCAGGCGTTGACCGATTGTGGAGGGGCGGCGAGCTACTTCCGCCGACGGTCGGAGGGGAAGATGCCGGGCGTATCGGTGCTGGAGTCGGGTGTAGGCGGACAGGGCGAGGCTTACCACCACCAGCTGGAACACCGCCAGCGCCGCCGAGGTCGCCAGGTCCAGATTGATGGTCGCCTCCCGCCAAACCGCCACCTCGATAGTCGCATATCCGAAGCCGCCCAGGATCAGCACCACCCCGAAGGAGGTAAAAGTGAAGAGGAAAACGATGGAGGCGGCGGCGGAGATGGCGGGCAACAACAAGGGCAGGGTAACCGTGCGGAAGGCTTGGAAGCCGGTGGCACCCAAGACCCGGGCCGCATCCTCAAGTTTCGGGTCGATCAGCTCCCAGAAGCTGCCCACCACCCGCACCACCACCGCATAGTTGAAGAAAACGTGGGCGATCAGGATGGCCCAGGCGGTCTGGCGAAGGTCGATCCCGAGCGGGCCGTTTGGTCCGAGCAACACCAGATAGGCGGTTCCCACTACCACGGTAGGCAGGACAAAAGGTACGGTGATGGCCGCCCGGATCAGACCTCTTCCGGGGAAACGAAACCGGGCCAGAACGTAGGCACCGGGTAGGGCAAACACCAGGGTGGCGAGGGTGGAAACCAAGGCCTGCCATATGGTGAACCAGGCGGCCTGACGAAGCGACCCTTTGATGACGATCTCAGTGAAGGCACCCAGGTGGAGGCTCCCGTCCAGGGTCAGGCTCCTCCACAGCACCCGCACCATCGGATAGAGAAAAAACAGGGTGAGAAAAACCGCCGGAATAGCGGCTAGCAATCGAGCGGCACCACCCCCTAGGAGGTAGCGACTATCTCTATCCATTCCTCGATCCACCTGGAGCGGTTGGCGTCGATTATTTCCGGCTGCATCAGGACCGGTGAGGCAGGAACCTCGGTGTAGTTCACAAACTCGTCGGGAAGCTGGGCCTCCTGATTGGCCGGGAAGACGAACATGTTGAGCGGGATGTCCTCCTGGAAGGGGAGGCTCAGCATGAAATCGATCAGGTCGCGGGCCGCTTCGGGAACCGGAGTGCCGGACATTACCCCGGCAAACTCGATCTGACGGAAGCATCCGTCCTGGATTACTCGGGTCGGGGCTTCGCTGACCGGAGGGTCGGCGTAGATCACCTCGGCGGGAGGCGAAGAAGCGTAGGAGACCACGATAGGGCGGTCCCCTTCGCCGGCACCCCCAGAGAAGGCACCGTAATAGGCGTCCTCCCAGCCTGCCGTCACCAGCACATCGTTGGCGACCAGATCCGACCAGAAACTCTGCCAGGGGTAGTCTCCCTCTTCGCCGAATACGGCAACTGTTGACATCAGAAAGGCCAGACCGGGGGAGGAGGTGCCGGGGTGCTCGACTACCAGCAGTCCGGAGTATTCCGGTTTGGTGAGGTCCCTAAGGGTGGTGGGTGGGGGGAGGTCGCGTTCGGACAGACCGGCAACGTCGTAGTTCAGGCATACATCGCCGAAGTCAATAGGGGTTACCCGAGGGTCGAGCTGAAGTGAAGCCGGGACATTATCCAGTCCCGGCGACCGATACTCCTCAAACAAATCCTCCTCCAGTGCCCGGCCCAGGAAGGTGTTGTCGATGCCGAACATGACGTCGGCTATCGGGTTGTCCTTGGTGAGGATGGCCTGGTTGACCATGGTTCCGGCGTCTCCCGCACTTAAACGTTCGACAGTGTGGCCGGTTTCTTCCTCGAAGGCGGCCAAGATTTCGTCGCTGATCTCAAAGGAGTCATGGGTGACCAGTCGGACGGTGGTCGGTCCCGTATCTTCTGACCCTGATCCACCACATCCTGCTATCAGTAGCAGACCGACCATCAGGGCGCGTATACCTGTTTTTCTCAACACTTTCCTATCTTTCCTTGGACAACCGGTGGCAGGGGGTGTCTGAAAAGGGTTGAAAGGTAGCTTCCTGCGCCGGCATTACCCGGATCAGGTTCTAACGGTCGGAGACAGGTATGGCTCCCTCTCAGCCCCTTGTCGGGCTCCCGCGTGCCTTCCCACCTTAGCCGATGACAAGCCCTTGGCCTGCCATAATCTCGGCAGGGCCGGACATTGTGAAAGGCGGCCATGGGAGGCGACCAATATGTCGATCAGCTCACCCCGACCCATTCGGCGCTTCAGTCGGTCGGGGATCGAAGAGGTTGAAGACCTACTTCCCACCGAGGAGCCGGTGGAGTTCCGTCTACAAGGTGTTCCTATTGCGGTGTTGATGCGCACGCCCGGCCACGACCGGGAGCTGGCCCGGGGGTTCGCCCTTACCGAGGGCATCATCCTCAACCCGACCGAGCTGGCCGAAGTCCAAGCCCTGGCCGGGGTGGAAGGATCGGGTCGTTACGAGTTGGTTCTGGCGGAAGGAATCAGCATCGACCCGGAAAGATTCCGGCGCAATCTCTACTCCACCTCCTCCTGTGGGGTGTGCGGTAAGGCTTCGATAGATGCGGTACGGGTGGCTTCGCCTCCGCTTCCTTCGGGGCCGGTCGTATCGGTGGGGTTTCTACAGGAGCTCATGGAGGAGATGGCCTCCTTACAGACCGGATTCGCCGACACCGGCGGCCTTCACGCCGCCGCCGCCTTCACACCGGAGGGCGAGCTCTTGGGAGTTCGGGAGGATGTGGGCCGACACAATGCCATGGACAAACTGGTCGGCAGGCTTGCGGCCCGACGTTGGCCTCTGGGCGAGGTGGTGGTGACCGTTTCCGGGCGGGTGTCGTTCGAGCTGGTGCAGAAGGCAGCGGTGGCCGGGGTTTCGGTTCTGGCCGGAGTTTCGGCCGCCTCTTCCCTGGCGGTTGACCTGGCCGACGAGCTGGGAATGACGGTGGTGGGCTTCGTAAGACCGGGCGGATCAAACCTTTACACCCACCCCCACCGGCTCACCAGCGACGAACTGTAGGTTGTGGGTCGTCTATTTGTGGTGAAACCGTCTTTTTGAACAGGCCGTTAGGGGATACAACCGAGAGACCGGCGATCGTTCTTTTAGGTGGATGTGAGGTGCTTGGGGGATTTTTTTCGCGTTCCCGAAATTAGGGGTTGAAATTGTCTGAAAGTCATGATACGTAGAGGGTTGCCAAGCACCGAAGGCCGGG
>VXMP01000010.1 GCA_009841075.1 Acidimicrobiia bacterium
CTCTTGCGGCGGGCCTCATGGCGCTGCTTCTTGCCGATGTCGGCCAGATACTGCTCGAAGGTTTCCGGTAGCCCGACCACCGCCGTGTCGGTGTGATGTTCAACCCCGTATTCGGCACCCACCCGGTCCAACGCCCGGGCAAAAACCCGGACCGCCTCCTCGGGGAGGGAATCAAAGCGGAACACCCGACCTTTACCTTGGGCAGCAAGGTATTCGACCAGCAGGTCCTCCACCTCGCCCAAAGGAGAGCGATAGTCGACCAGGTCTTCATGTCCCAACAAACCCAGATTCCCCTCCCACTCCACCAGGGCTACCTCCCCCCGATCATCGGACAGCACCACCGGATCCTGCCCGTCCCCGGCGGTATGGTGCCACACCGTGGTGAGAAAATGGGGGGTGGCAAAGGGGCCCACCCGCTCCGCTACCGGACGATGGCCGCCTACAAACAAGCCCGCACCAAAGTCGGATAGGGGTTGAACGGCTGCGAGGTCCGCCCGCCGGGATGGAGCTGGAAATGGACATGGGGTGGGGTGGTGCGGGCGTTGCCGGTGTTGCCGTTGTATCCGATCAGCTGTCCTTTGGAAACCCGGGTGCCACTGGAAAGACCCGACGCATATCCCTGGAAGTGGGCATAGTAGAAGTCCACCCCGTAATTGGACGACAGCCAAACCCCGATTCCTCCCAAGCCCCCCTGTACCAGGGTTACCACGCCGTCGGCAACCGCATAGACCGGCTGGCCTCGGGGAGCGAACAGATCGTTCCCCCGATGGGTTCGCCCTCCCGACCTGGGGAAACCCCAGTCGTTGATGAAAGAGGTGGCGGCCGGGTCCATCGGACATACGAATCCGGGGGTCACGTCCGGCCCGACACCGGCAGCGGTACCGCCTCGCCGGGCGGCCTCCAGGGCCCGGGCGCGAGCCAGCTCGTCCTGCCGTTGACGGTAGAGCCGGTTGCATTCGCCCTTCAGCTGCCGGGTTCCAAACAGAACCTCGTCGGTGGCCGCGGCCAGGGTCAGGGCCTGCTGGTCGGCTTGGATCTCCAACAACAACAGATCGGCTTTCTGTCGGTTCAGCTGCTGCTCCATCGTCTCGGTCTCACTCAGGATCAGCCGCCAACGGTCGACCGAAGCGATCCGCTCGGTGGTGACCGCGTTGACAAACTCCTGCCCTGTTACCAGATCCTCCAACGAGCCGGCTTGGAGTACCAAACCACCGATCTCGACCTCGGCGGCCATATAGGATTCAACCGCCCAATCGATCACCGCCTGACGGAGCCCTTCCAGCTCCTCGTAACGCTCGGCGATCTGGTCCGAGAGGCGGGTTACCCGGTCGGATATCTCCTCCCGCTCCCCGTAGAGCTCGGCCACATGGGCCTGGGCCTGGTCTCGTTCCGCGATGGCGGCGTCCAGTATTTCCTTGGCATCCCGGTATTCTGCGCAGGCCTCGTCCACCTCGGCCTGGGTGACGGCCGCAGTGGTAACCGGAGTTAGAAGGGACCCGCTCAACACCAGGGCCACCAGCAAGGCGGTACGCCTGAAACGTTTGGACATGGCTATTGAGGCTAGCCCTACCCGGAATCTGTTTTCGGCGGGGTTCTCTTCGAGACCGGGTTTATCGGCGGGCTCCATATATCGCACCGGCCCGCCGGCTCATCCGAGAATCCTCAGCATGGGCGTGAAAGCGGCCACTGCCAACATCGGACCGTCCAAGGCGGACAGGGAACCCAAAGCCGGGCCGGTCAACCGGAGGGTCCCGTTACGGAAGGCCAACCCGATCCCGGAACCGGCGATGGTGGCACAGGCCAGGAAGATGCCGATGAAAAACCAGGTAAGCAGCTCGAATCCCGACAGATAGGCGACCGCCACCGAAGCCGCCACCATCATTACCGGTCCGGAGAAATTGGGGTCGATCAAAAAGGATCGGCTGTACTGAACCAGTCGCCCCACCAGAACGCCGACCGTGATAACGATCAGCAGTCCGGCCACCTGCCGGTCACCGCCCTCCACCATCGACCGTGCCAGAAGAACCGATGCCACCGCCAAGGAGGCGGTTAAGGCGGCCAGAGCTGTGCCTGCCAGAGAGGTCAGATCCCGGGCGGAAGGCCTCACCACCGCCCAGCCCATCACCAGCACCACCGAAACCGCCACGCCCACTCCCATACCCGGCAGGCCCAGGGTGTTGGCAGCGGCCATTGAAACCAAAATCGAGGCCAGGATGGGCTGATAATCCATACGGAAGTCGGAGCTCGCCGAGGTTTTGGCCAGATCAACCGCCCACCAAGCCACCACCCCCACCCAGACCGGAACCAGAATCTCGGTGCCGATCGAACCGGCCACGATGAGGGCCAGCATCAGGCCTGCCAGCACGAAGCTCTCGAAATTGGCCATCCGTCCGGTTCGGTATCCTATTGAACCGCCCGAAACCGGGGGGATAACCGCCAGCTCGTCTTCGTCGCCCACCGGATCATCCGGCGACCCTTCGTCACCGTTTTTCCATATCCGAGCCGTTTTAAGCTGTTGAGAAAACTCCGGCCCGAACCGGTTTTCCAAAGCCTCCATCACCGCGCCGACCGTGTCGGCCTCAACGTCAACGCTGGAGCTTCCGGCCAACTCCCGAAGGTTTGCGAACAGCCTTACCCGTGCCATGTGCGGTTGAGGGTAATCGTATTGACCGGTGGGTTCGCGCCAATCGGCGAAAGAACGATGATCTACCAGCCGTCATGGAGCGGCCGGCCTTCCGAAAATCCGGCCGAGGACTGGATTCCCACCACCGCCCTTTCATGGAACTCGTCGATGGTCCTGGCCCCCGCATAGGTGAACGAGGACCGAACCCCGGCGGTGATCCGGTCGATCAGATCCTCAACGCCGGGAGCTTCCGGGTTCAGATACATCCGGCCCTCCGAAATGCCCTCCTCGAACATGGCCTTGAGGGCGCGGCGGTAGGCGGTCTCCTTGGTGGTGCGCCGCTTCACCGCCTGCCGCGAGGCCATACCGTAATTCTCCTTATAGGCCTTACCCCCCACATCCAGCAGGGTAGGGGCCGCCGATTCGTGGGTGCCGGCGAACCAGGAACCGACCATAACTGTGGAGGCACCCGCCGCCAGGGCCAAAGCCACATCCCTCGGGTCGCGAACCCCTCCGTCAGCCCACACATGGCGTCCCAACGATCGGGCCGCTTCGGCGCATTCCACCACCGCCGAGAACTGAGGGCGGCCCACTCCGGTCATCATGCGGGTGGTGCACATAGCACCAGGACCCACCCCCACCTTTACTATGTCGGCACCGGCGTCTATCAGATCGGCAACCGCGCCCGCCGTCACCACGTTGCCGGCCACCACCGGACGGTCGTCCACCACCGACCTGACCTCCTTCAAAGCCTCCAGCATCCGAGCCTGATGGCCGTGGGCGGTATCCACCACCACCACGTCCACCCCCATCTCCAGCAGTTCCGCCGCCCGGGAGGCCACGTCTCCGCTGATCCCGACGGCGGCGGCCACCTGCAGCCTTCCCCCGGGATCGGTTATCGGCCGATAAAGGATGGCTCGGAGAGCACCGGGACGGGTTATAGCCCCCACCAGCAGCCCGGCATCATCCACCACCGGTGCCAGCTGAACCCGCCGATCGCCCAGCTCCTCGAACATGGACTCCGGATCGAGCCGAGAGGAGATAACGATCGGGTCCTCCGACATCACCTCGGAAAGCTGGGTGAACGGGTCGGCACCTTCTTGATCCCCTTCGGTAAAAATCCCGATCGGGCGGCCGGTTTCGTCCACGACTATTACCGCCCCGTGGGATCGCTTGTGGATCATCGCCCGGGCCGTGTTGACGTTGTCGTGGGGGGTGAGGGTGATAGCGGTGTCGAGCACGGTATCGGCGGACTTGACGGCCGACACCATATCGGAGAGGGCTTCTGATTCCAGGTCTTGGGGAAAGACGGCCAGGCCTCCCCGCCGGGCCACGGTTTCGGCCATGCGCCGCCCGGAAATGGCGGTCATGTTGGCCACCACCACCGGAATGTTGGTGCCTACCAGGTCGGGCGATCTCAGATCCACATCCATACGGGAGGAGATGTCCGAGAAGGAAGGCACCAGGAAAACGTCCGAGTAGGTGAGCTCTCGATCCACCTTCGATCTTTCGAGAAATCTCATGTCCTGCTCCGCTCCCTGGACATCGTGGTACCCACTGTTAAATACACGAAGGCTGGTTTCAGCCCTCTTCAGGAACCTGTTCAGAGTGGGCCATGGGCCTCATCCGCCGGTTTCGTACCAACAACACCACTACCAGTGCCACCAGGACAGCCAGGGCCAGGGCCACCCATATGAGGGCACCGGATATGGCGGAGGTGAGCATGGATTCGGCTTGCAGCGTCCGGACCGAATCGGCGAACGACAGATTCCAGACCAGCGTGTCTCCGACCTTGATGTCGGCGTTATGGCTGACTATCTCCCCGGGCAGGGTAAGGCTCATACGAATATCGAAAACCGAGTCGAGCATGGAAGCCTCGATCGGCATGGGACCTAATTCCTCGCCCAGGGCCTGATCCATTCCGGCGGGCATGGTGAGGCTGAATCGGAAGGTGTCACCCTCCCTGGTCGGGATAATGTCGCCCAGAAATCCCATCAGTTCACCAACCGGCAAATCCGAACCCGATTCCCCCTGTGTTAAAGCGGTGAGAGCGTCCTGCAATTCGGTCAAGGACTCAAACGGAACCGTGATCCTTATGCCGTTGAACCCGTCCTCCGCAAAGGGCTCGGCTTGCCATTCGGACGGCAGCTGAGCGGACATTTCCCCCAAACCGTCCCCCAGCTCCGGGCCGGCCATCGAAGCCAAGGCATCGTCGAAGGCCATAACCACGGCTATGGTGCCGCTTTCGTCTTCCTCGATCTCCAGGTTGGCATGGAGGCGAACCTCGCAGGCGGAGAGCAGCAAAACGGAGGCGAGCAGGGCCACCAAATAGCCTCGGCGGTTTTTGCGGCGGTCGGTTCGGCTAGCTGCTTGCTCGAAACAGATGAAAGTCTGCGTGGTCGCCAACTGGTTGTTCCCCTCCTCGGGTTTCGGTCTTGAACGGTTCCTTTAAAAGGGTTCGGAAAAGGTAACGGTAACACCGCCCGGGCCTTCTACCTGGAAGGAGCTTCCGTCCGTCATCGAACGGACCGACAGACCGTAACCTTGTAGACGCTCGCGGCGCTCTTCCAGGTCGTCCACTATCAAGGCCAGCCGACAGGACCGTACCCGATCCGATTCCCCCTCCTCCGGCACCAGCTCCAGCAAGGTGTCGAGTCCCACCTCGAGCAGCACCGAATCGCTCCCCTCATTACCGAACGGCTCATCCTCGACCCGGGTAAACCCCAAGGCCTGCTCGAAGAAGTCCCGACTCGATCCGATATCGGTGCAAGACATGACCACTCGCAGCGAAATGAGCTTACTAAGGGTCCCGCCCGAGCCTTGCAGCACCACCTTGGCCTGGCCGACGGTGAAGCGTCCCTCGGTTACCTCCCGGCCTACCACCACGCCGTCCAGGGTGCGATCCTCCACCTCGATCGAGGTGAGCGACCGGAGATCGTCCAGATTACGAACCCCTCCCGAAGCCACCACCGGCTCGTCTATGTATTCCAGGGCGGTGCGGAGAATGTCTATATCGGGTCGTTCCGAGAGGACATCTCGGCGGGCGTCGGTGACAAAGAACCCGCTCACCCCGCAGGAGGCCATCTCCACCATTACCTCCTCGAGAAACCGGCCCGAATCGGAGGTCCAGCCCTCGGTGACCAGCTCTTCGTTACCCAGAACATCGAGCGAAACCATCATCCGATCCGGAAAATCACGACACAGATCCCACACCATGGTGGGAGTTTCGATGGCTGCGGTCCCCATCGTCACCTTATCGGCACCCGCTTCGAGAAGTCGGGCAGCTTCCCGCTCGGAACGAATCCCACCCGCCACCACGATCGGAATGTCGAGCACCTCCAGCATCCGGTCGATCAGAGGACGGTTGCGATAGGAACGATAGGCCGCCGCATCGAGATCGACCACCAGCAGCCTGTCCACACCCATTTCCGCCCACCCTCGGGCCCGGTTGATCGGATCGGCATCCAAGTAGGTCACATCGTCCAGGCTTCCCCTACCCAGCCGAACGGCCCGGCCTTGCAAGATGTTGACTCGGGCATATAAATCCATGAACGAGGATTGTATCGGGTTGGCCGTTCGATAGAGGTATCCGTTGAATCTCCGCCCGCCCGAGGAAGGTACTGAAAAAGATAGGGATGCTTGGACCGTAATGACAATCTCAATGGGGTTTCTTTTTCTGCCGGCGGGCCAATTGGACAATTTTCAGCACCCTCCGAGAACGGGAAAAAATCTGAAACCTAAACGGCTTAGGAACCGAATCGGTCGGGTAAGGTAGGCTCTACTTCCTCGGCCTGCGCCGATCTTCCCCTCGGTCCATCCCCGGTGACGCTTCCGGCCCGGACCACCCTACTTCCCGCCCAAGCCATCGATTAAATGGTTCGGCTGCCCGGCCCCAACCCGCGGCCGTACCAGACTGATGTCACAGGCAAGGCGTAAACTGTCATGACGGTTTCTTCTATGGAGTCGGCATGGCCGGAAACCCCCGTAAAGGGTGGAACAAACAGACCAAAAAACATTTGGATAATTACATTCTTGGCACTAGCATGGGATGTCCTATCTTCGGAGCAGGGTTTCCGTCGGTCGGATAGTGGGATTCGATCGCAACACCGCCCGGAGACAAGCAAGGCGCTTTATTAGGGAAAGCATTCTCTGAGGAGGGTTGAACAGCTAAAACGCATGGTGCGGCACCGGCTTGGGAAGCCGGATAAAAAGGGATAGGAGACGACAAAATGGCGGAACGGATCAAAGGGTTGAACATCGAACGTCGGTTCACTGCGGAGGCCCGAGATCCGTATGAAGATATCGCCTGGGCGCAGCGGGAGTCCCGAATCGTCAACCCCGACGGCTCGGTGGTTTTCGAGATGCAAGACGCCGAAGTTCCCGCCTCCTGGTCACAGGTGGCCACCGACATCATCGTCTCCAAATATTTCCGTAAGGCCGGGGTACCCCAGGTCAAAGATGAGGGCGAACCCGTGCTCGACCCCGAAGGTCGGCCCGTGCTCGGATCGGAGCGTTCCGCCAAAGACGTCTTCAACCGGCTGGCCGAGACCTGGAGGCATTGGGGGGAAACCTACGGCTACTTCGCAAGCTCCGCCGACGCCCAGGGCTTCGAAGACGAGATCAAATACATGCTGGCCCATCAAATGGCCGCCCCCAACAGCCCCCAGTGGTTCAACACCGGCCTGGCCCACAAGTACGGCATCAGCGGCACCCCCCAGGGCTTCTGGTATGTGGACGAGGAAACCGGACAGGTTCTCCCCTCTCCGGACGCCTACTCCCGACCCGCCCCGCACGCCTGCTTTATTCAATCGGTAGCCGACGATCTGGTAAACGACGGCGGCATCATGGACCTGTGGGTTAGGGAGGCCCGCCTGTTCAAGATGGGTTCCGGCACCGGCTCCAACTTCTCCAACCTTCGGGCCGAAGGCGAACCCTTGGCGGGCGGAGGTAAAAGCTCCGGCCTGATGTCGTTCCTCAAAATCGGCGACCGGGCGGCCGGGGCCATCAAATCGGGCGGAACCACCCGTCGGGCCGCCAAGATGGTCATCCTCGACATCGACCATCCCGATATCGAAGATTTCATCGCCTGGAAGCGGGATGAGGAGGACAAAGCCCGGGTTCTGATCGAACACGGCGGGCTGCCTGCCGACTTCAACGGCGAGGCCTACATGACCGTTTCCGGCCAGAACTCCAACAACTCGGTCCGCATCGACGATCGGTTCCTCAAGGCCGTGTCCGAGGACGGCGAATGGGATCTGATCAACCGGGTGGAAGGCGACGTGAGCAAGGTGGTAAAGGCCAAGGACCTGTGGGAACAGATCGCCGACGCCGCCTGGGCCTGCGCCGACCCGGGCCTGCAATATCACACCACCATCAACGAATGGCACACCTGTCCGGAAGACGGGCCCATCCGGGCGTCCAACCCCTGTTCCGAGTACATGTTCCTGGACGACACCGCCTGCAACCTGGCCAGCATAAACCTGGTGACTTTCCTGGACGACGAGACCGGCCGATTCGACATCGAAGGCTACGTCCACGCCATCCGCCTGTGGACCCTGGTGCTGGAGATTTCGGTGACCATGGCCCATTTCCCCTCCCGCAACATCGCCCGGGGCTCCTACGACTTCCGCACCCTGGGGCTCGGATACGCCAACCTGGGCAGCCTGCTGATGCGGTCCGGCATCCCCTACGACTCGGAACATGGTCGGGCCATCGCCGGTGCCTTAACCGCCATCCTCACCGCCGAGTCCTACGCCACCTCCGCCCAAATGGCCGCCGTGCGAGGCCCCTTCCCCGGTTTTGAGAAGAACCGTGAAAACATGCTGCGGGTGATCAGAAACCATCGTCGGGCCGCCTACCACGACACCGATTACGAAGGCCTGAGCACCTCGGTGATGACTATCGACCCCGCCCACTGCCCCGACGATCTTCTGGCCCAGTCCCGCCAATCCTGGGATCGTGCCCTGGAGCTGGGCGAGCAACACGGCTACCGAAACGCCCAGGCCACCGTTCTCGCCCCCACCGGAACCATCGGCCTGGTAATGGACTGCGACACCACCGGCGTGGAGCCCGACTTTGCCCTGGTCAAGTTCAAAAAGCTGGCCGGAGGCGGATATTTCAAGATCGCCAACCAGTCGATCGCCCCCTCCCTGCGCAGGCTGGGCTACGGCCGCCAACAGATCCTGGACATTCTTACCTATGTGGTGGGCACGTCCTCGCTCGAAAACGCTCCCCACATCAACCACGACAGCCTGGCCGAGCTGGGGTTCACCGCCGAGGACCTGGCCAAGGTGGATAAGGCCCTGCCGGGTGCCTTCGAGCTGCAGAACGCCTTCAACGTCTTCACCCTGGGAACCGAGACCATGGAACGGCTCGGGTTTGAGCCCGACCAATACGGCGGTTTCGATTTCGACCTGCTGGGGGCGCTCGGCTTCACCAAGGAGCAGATCCGCGCCGCCAACGACCTGGTTTGCGGCCGGCAGACCATCGAAGGGGCCCCCCATCTAAAGCCCGAGCATCTGCCGGTGTTCGACTGCGCCAACCGCAACGGTCTCTACGGCGAACGTTTCATCCACCACACCGGACACATCAAGATGATGGCCGCCACCCAACCGTTCATCTCGGGTGCCATCTCCAAAACCATCAACATGCCCAACGACGTGACCGTAGAGGACGTAGCCAACGCCTACCTGATGTCCTGGGAGCTGGGCTTGAAGGCGGTGGCCATCTACCGTGACGGTTCTAAAGCCTCCCAGCCGCTGTCCGCCTCCTCGGACGACGGGATTTCTTCGGAAGAAAGCGAAGAGCTCTCCGAGGCCCTGGAAGTCGACTCCGCCAAGGCCTGGGGTATGTGGCCCAACGGGGTCTCCCCCACCCAGGCCTACGCCCAGCTGCCCCGCCCCCGGTTCCTTCTCCCCAACCGGCGAATGGGTTGGACCCAGGAGGCCCGGGTAGGGGGCCACAAGGTGTTCCTCCGCACCGGCGAGTATGAAGACGGAACCCTGGGCGAAATCTTCATCGACCTGGCCAAGGAGGGTGCCACCCTGCGAGGCGTGCTTGCCAGCTTTGCGATCGCGGTCAGCAAAGGCCTCCAATACGGGGTCCCCCTCGAGGAGTTCGTCGACACCTTCGTCTATCAGACCTTCGAGCCCCGTGGCATCGTGGAGAAGCATCCCAACATCAAGATGTCCAACTCGATAGTCGACTACGTGTTCCGCGCTCTCGGGATCGAATACCTGCACCGGGATGAGCTGGCCCAGGTGCCGCCGGATCGTTCCGAAAGCGACCTTCCCGAACCCCCCAAAGGCGTAGCCACCGAATCGGGCCGCCAACTCGAGTTCACCGAGGCCATGAAAGAGAGAGACATAGAAGCCCAATCCTCGGCAGCCAAGTTCGTGGACTCAGGCCAAATCAAAATCCTCCAACCCACCCCCGCCCCGGTAGGAGGCGGCAACGGCAACGGTGCCCTGAAAAAATCAGAGGTAATGGCCTCCTCCCCCAGTACCGCCTCCACCCCCCTGGTAGGAAACCTGATGGGAGACGCCCCGGTATGCGCCACCTGCGGCCACATGACCGTAAGAAACGGTGCCTGCTACGTCTGCCTAACCTGCGGAGACACCACCGGCTGCAGCTAACCCAAAACCTACTCCCTCTTGAGCCCAATACGGGTTGCGACCGCGCCCTGAGGCACCCCTATCAGGCTATTCAGATTCCAGCAAATAGCTCGGCTAACCATTCCTGAACCGGGGAAAAGAAAAGTGTCACACCCCTTTTCTACTCTTTTCGACACGTGGGTAAACCGGCAAGTTCGGTTGCCTACGAGCCTCATATTCGGAACGGTGTCGCATCAGCGATGCCCGAGCAGAAAGGGAATAATGAAAGTACTCAAGGAAGAGCTGAGGGACATAGGGAAGAACCTGCTCGATGTCGCCGAAACTGGTGCTGGGTTCCTGAATAGACAGAAATTTTTGTCGTCAGACCCTGACCAGCAGGTGGTTCTGAAGTTCGTCACAGACACCTATTTCAGGCTGAGAGAGGGCATGGTTCTGAAAAGCAAAGAACAAGAACACGCCTTCGCCATGGACCGCACCCGAGACGTCCTGAGTTGTGCTCTGGACAGCTGGGAGAAGGTAGTCGATTTACGGATACGGCAAGCACAGGCATTCCACAGCGAATCTAACCAAGTTAAACCAGTCGAAACCCCATAACAGGGAACCCGATCCCCACCGGAAGCCGCCGGACGCAGTTCCCATCAAGAAGCTGCCCTCCGGCGGGCTCCGGTATGGGACTGCCCAATTGCCAGCAAATAGCCCATCTAACCATTCCTGAACTGGGGAAAAGAAAAGTGTCACACCCCTTTTCTATCTTTAGAAAGCCTTATACAAACCCGGTTTGAAAGGAGGGCAGTTTCAGGAAAATGCGGTAGCCCTACAGCTACCAACCAGGCTCTAAACCGTCCAGTTTGAGCTGCTTTGTTGAGGATGCGTACATTCGGTACAGGCGGGCTAAACATCACGACCCTCCTTTGCGGCTTGTAAACATCCGCCAGACCAACACAAAGGAAAGGAAAAATGTTACCTGGCGTTTTTAAAATCATCTGTGGCCTACTATGGGCTGTAATTACGCTCACATTCGCATTGGATGACGGGCAGCTACTCTCCGACTTCTACCTGTTCCAAACGGCGTTCGGCATCTATGTAGTCTTCGACGGGTGGACGGATGTGCTCCAAGCCTCGGCATACCAAAGATTGGAAGCGCAGACCGAATCCGACCCACCCCTACCGGAGGAACCGACCGAAGCAGAAGAGCGTCTGCAGACGGCATTGCAGGACGTTGTGGAGCAAGCCAGGGATTTAGGCCGGTAACCGACTCCGTAATCTTCACCGGCTTTTACCGTAGATTGAGTCTCCGGTATAGGGCTGTTCAGGTTTAACCAAACAACTTTTAACCGTCACTGAAGTGGGAAAAGAAAAAAGTGTCACATCCTTTTTCTATCATTAGGGGCGCTTTACCAAATCCTGATCAAGGAGGCATTGATGGGCAGATTAACGTTCGACCGACTAAGGAGCGCAGTTGCAGGCGATGCGGTGGCCCTACGTTCACGAACCACGCTTCAACCCGCCGGTGGGTCTGGTGACAAGGTCTTCCCCCCTACCTATGCCGTTGATCGAGGCATTAAGTACGCCTTTGAAGAGCGACAAATGGACGACGACACCACCACAACCACGGTGCTCCTTGATTCGGTGGCTTCCCAAGCCAACCGCGCCGAACTCGCTCTTCTTGAGGGCTGGGAACTAAATGAGCTTAAATTTCCGGTCCCCTACGTTGACTTTGCATCACACAAAGAAGTCGAAGACCTGGGAAGGCTCACCGTCCTTGAGGTCCCTCATCGGTTTGCCGATGCGATATTTCGGGACTCCCTTCTAGACAACACTCTCTTCCGACTCTCCGACATAGGCCGTGCCATTACCGATGCACAGCCACGCAACGCCACGGCCCTCTTCAGGTATGCGCCCACGGCTCTCTTATTCGGCCAGTGGGATTCAACCGGGCCCAAGGGCGGACTGGGCAGCAAGTTCCAACGAGCCTACGTTTCCGAAATAGTCGGGCTGGACGCAAAGATCGGGGTGAAGGTCGGCAGCAGACTTGATCCGCTCCAAATCGAGCGCGAAGCCGCCGACCGTCAAATATTCGTCCACGAGGACCCCGATCAGGTTTGGACCTTGGATCCTGAAAAAGCTGCCGTTCAAAAGGGCAAAAAAGGCCCGAACGTAAAAGGCGACGGACGTCCCTCCGAGATCAACCACGGCAACATTGCGCCTTCAATAGACGAAACCGCCGGTGGGGTCACCATATCGAAGGCAATCCAGACCACCGTCGTTTCGCTGGCAGCACTACGTAGGCTGCGGTTCCCGGGCCACGGGCGAGAAGCCGAGACCGCCGCCCGCGCCGCGGTGGCTGCCCTTGGTGTTGTCTCTATCGCCTACCAGCACGAAATAGACTTTGATCTGCGATCCCGCTGCCTGCTGGTGCCCGAACATGGCCCCCGTATCGAGCTTCTGTCAAGAGACGGATCACCCGCCGAGGTGGTTGACCTGGATAGAACAGTTGCCAGGGAATTGATACTTCAAGCCGCCGCCCACGCCAAGGAACAAGGAATCGGATGGGAGGAGTCAAAAATAAAACTTGATCCGGCCCCGAAGCTGCTTGAGCTGATTCGGAAAAGCCGCGAAGTCTCGGCGTCCAAGACTCCGTCGGAGTAAATAATGTTCGCAATCGAGGTTAATTTCCTCACCGAGCGCTATGTGGCAACAGCTCATCACAACCGGAACCAACCGGAGTGGCCGCCCCATCCGGCCCGACTGTTCTCGGCTCTGGTAGCGACCTGGGCGGACGCAGACGACCCGAACCACCAGGAGAGAGAAGCCCTCGAATGGTTGGAGTCTCAGCCTCCTCCTGCCATCTGCGCTTCGGATGCCGTTGCCCGCTCCGTGGTCACCCATTTCGTACCGGTGAACGACGCCCGAGTCCTCTCATACGGAAGCCGGGTCGAGAAGATTGAAAATCTGCTTTTGGAGCTAGAAGAGGCGGAAGCGACCGGCAATACCAAAAAGATCAATTCTCTACATAAAAAGATCGAGAAGCAGCGTGACGTAGCCAACGTCACATCCGGAGCAGGAAAAACGCCAACCCGCAATGCGGTAGATCTGCTTCCTCCCGGATGGATTTCGATCCCCAACCATGTCAGAACCGGGCAAGCCCGGGCCTACCCGTCGGTAACTCCACTCACCCCACGCGTCACTTACATCTGGGATACGGAAGACGGCACCGATAAGGCTTCCATTATTGATGGATTATGTGCCCGCCTGTCCAGGCTCGGGCACTCCTCCTCGTTGGTTTCATGCCGGACTAACCAGGATCCCCCTACTCCGAATTACACGCCCGGAGCGGGCACCGATTTGATGCGGGGTGTCCGATCCGGTCAGCTTGCCACCCTGGAAAAAGAATATGCCAAGCACCAAGCATCCAAACCCCGCAACCTCCCGTTCGCGGCCGTGCGGTACCAAACAAAGGAAAAGGCATCCGGTACACATATCCTTAGCGGCGACACCCGCGGGGAATGGATTATCTTCGGCTTCCGCCCCAGGTCAAGAATGCTCCCCTCCACCAGATCGGTTGAGATCGCTACCGCCCTACGCGGGGCGATCTTCTCCTACGCCGATGATCCGATTCCGGAAGGACTTTCCGGCCATCGTCCGGATGGAAGCCCTTCGGCTAACCCTCATGTGGCCTTTCTCCCCCTCCCTTGGGTTGGTCATGAACACGCGGACGGTCGGGTTATGGGCGTGGCTATCAACGTTCCCCATGCTGTGGACGATGCTTCAAGACGAGCCACCCTGCGGGCGATCGGAAAGTGGGAAGAAACCTGCGAATCCCTCTTCCTCCAACTGGGACCGAAGGGAAGAATCGAGATGGAACGGATAATCGGTCCTGCCCAACTGGTCAGCCTTCGTCTCGGCATCTGGAATCGCCCCTCCCGCCGCTGGGTATCGGTAACCCCAATCGCATTACCGACTCATCCGGGCAAGCTGAACAAGGGGACCGCCGCCGCCCGATCCAAGGCATGGGCTCGGGCAGAAACCTCCATTTCCCGCTCTTGTCTGCATGTAGGCCTTCCCGAACCGATTGTGGTATCGGCTTCGCTTAGCCCGCTGGTAGCAGGAAGCAGGCCCGCTCCGGCGTTTCCCGCCTTTCGTCAGCAGAAAGACGTGAGGCGTTTGGTACATGCCGAAGTCATATTTGACCAGGAGATCCGGGGGCCACTGGTTCTCGGTGCCGGACGGTATCTGGGTCTGGGCCTGATGCGACCCATTCCTGAAAGGAAACCAGAGGATGAATAATCTGATCCTTCAGGACTTCTCCGACTACTTCCAGGCGGTTCATGGCTACCCGCCCTATCCCTGGCAGGTTCGGCTAACTGAGGTCGTCATTAAAACCGGAAAATGGCCCACCGTTATAGACCTACCCACAGGAAGCGGCAAGACCGCGGTGCTCGACACAGCGATTTTCGCCCTTACCCTCCAACCGGAGTTGTTTCCCCGTCGGGTGGTGTTCGTAATCGATCGTCGGATAATTGTCGACCAGGTGCACGCCCGGGCCGCCGCTATCGGTACCAAGATCGCAGAAGGATCACATCCGGTTTTGACTGCGATGCGTGAAAGCCTTGCCCTCCATTGTGGTGATACCGAAGATGCCCTCGGTGTGGTCGCTCTTCGAGGCGGAGGAACCATTAGTCGGGAATGGGCACAAAGGCCGGATCAGCCGTGGGTGATGGTATCCACTGTCGACCAGTTCGGTTCAAGACTGCTGTTTCGCGGCTATGGGGTAACTCCCGGGATGCGTCCGATCCATGCCGGGCTGACCGGCAACGACTGTCTGGTAATCCTTGACGAGGTGCATCTAAGTAGGCCGTTCCGTGACACGCTCCAAGCCGTCTCCGAACTAGGGCGTGGTTCGCTTCCGCAACGTTTCCAAGTAGTTCAGATGTCGGCTACGCCCGATGACATGTCGGGCAGTTTCCGGCTTCTGGATGAAGACCTGGAAACCTCTTCGACTCTCAGAACCAGGTTGCGAGCCTCCAAAACCGGCCGGTTGGTAGAACTGGCAAGCGGAACTCCTGAAGTGGCCATACCAAAGGGTGTGGCCAGGCTGATAAACAAGGAGTTACCTTCGGCAGTAAAAACTGTGGGAGTAGTAGTGAATCGGGTACTTACCGCCCGAAAAACCTATGAGGCGCTCCAGGAAAAAGGGGTTAATGCCCATCTCCTGACCGGCCGAATGCGCCCACTTGATCGAACAGACCTCCTCGAAAAGGTCATCGGCAGCGTTTCCGCCGACCGCACCGAACAAGCCGAGGAGTTAACCGTTCTGGTAGCCACCCAAGCCATCGAAGTGGGGGCCGACTTCAGCTTCGATGCCCTAATCACCGAATGCGCTCCCATCGACAGCCTAAAACAAAGATTTGGTCGCCTAGACCGTCGAGGTAGATACGGCACAAACCAAGATGAGCCCGCCCAGGCTTGGATCCTTGGCGTAAAGGCAGAACTTAAGAAAAAGCAGCCCGACCCCATATACGGGGAATCCCTCTGTGAAACCTGGAACGAACTGAATCGAAGGTTCGGTTCCGAATCCTTTGATGTGGGAACCATGTCATCCGACTTGGAAGATTTCCCTGATAACACCCGAGTACAACCGGATCAGGCTCCGCTGTTGCTACCCACCCATATTGAAGCGTGGTGCCAAACCCGCCCCGCCCCTCTGGTGGAACCATCTGTGGAGCCCTTCCTACACGGGATCGGAAGGCGGGCCAACACCGATGTAAACCTGGTCTGGCGCCATGATCGGACCGCCGAAGTTCTTCGTCTGGTACCCCCTCGTCCTGCAGAATATCTACCGGTGCCGATTGGTGCCGCCAAAGCCTGGCTTTCCCGACACGAGGGCGATCAGATTGAGGAGCCGGTCGCCGACGTGGATTACCCCGAAACCGGGCCTGAAGAAACTAACAAAAGAACCACTATTAAAGCCCTGAAATGGCAAGGTTTGGGAGAAGACCCCCAGCCTATTACCAAGGTTTCTTCCCTACGTCCAGGTGACATTCTCCTAATAGACCCGGATGTGGGCGGGATAAGCTCGGGTAACTGGGACCCTTTGGCATCAGAACCGGTGTCCGACCTGGGAGACCGTGCCCAACACGAATACGGGAAAAGGCATACCTTGCGTCTTGATACCCGTGTCTACCACCCGGGCAATCATCCGGGTATCGGAACTCTGGTAGCCGGAGAGGACGCAGATGACACTACCCGAGATCGGGTTAGAGAGTGGCTCAAAACGACCGCAGCCGATATACCTGGCAATTGGTTGTCGGAGGCCTGCGCCTCCCTCCTCATGGAGGGATGGGAACTTAACCCCTCCACAGAATCGGATTACCCGATCGTCATCCAAAAGACAATTGATATGTCAACCATTGACGGCTCGGATATCGCCAACTCCTTCACCGGAAGCGGTGTCACCCTACGTTCCCATCTGGACGGAGTGGGAGAAAAAGCCAAAGCCTTCGCCCGTCGACTCGGCCTCGGAGTAAACCTTCAAGAAGACCTGGAGTTGGCCGGAAGGCTTCACGACCTCGGTAAGGTCGATCTTCGCTTCCAGTCCCGTCTGGTCGGTAATGATCCCGTAAGGCTCGAAAGGCACCGTGACGAGCCCTTGGCCAAGTCGCTACCCGGCACCCGACGGGTTTTTCGTCCCTATCCCAAAGGTATGCGGCATGAAGTGGCCAGCCTGGCCCTGGTTCAGTCCAACCCGGATGTGCTCGCCCCAGCCCACGACCGAGACCTGGTACAACACCTGATCTCCACCCACCACGGCTGGGGCAGATCCCTACTTCCGGTTCTTAAGGATCAAGCGGCCGAGAAACTGGAGTATGTGTTCGATGGCAAGCGCATGAGTACCAGCTCAGATTTAGCCGACTCCGACCTAGCCCTGGAAGCTGCCGACCGGTTCTGGCGGCTCACCCGTCGATACGGCCCCTACGGTTTGGCCTGGCTGGAAGCAATCCTAAGAACCGCCGACCATTACCAAAGCGCCGAAGAATCCGCCATAGAAGGGAACGGAGGATGACAGATGGTACGCATTTGCCAGGCCTAGAAGGAAACAATCCGCTCGGATTCTTTGCTGCCTTAGGCGTTCAGGTTGTCTTTGATGAGGAAGAGCAGCGTCCACGACTGTGGTGGACCAACGACATTGTCCCCCACGCCGTTGTTGATGATGAGTTCGATACAGAAAAAATTGTCAATTCAACTATGTCACTAATCCGGCGAATGTTGGATAGCCCCACCCTGAATCCCTCCACCGGGACCAAAGCAGACAACACCGCCAAGTTCGACCCCGAGCATATCCGACCCTATTTGGAATCCACCAAGGACGTAGATATTGATGTTCGCCTAGCTTCTGCTTTGGTAGCCGAACGGAGTCTTGATGGGTCAGGCAAGAAAGCGAAACCAACCGACCTTTACTTCACCGCCGGTAAAATGAACTTTCTGGAGATCGCCCGAGACTTAATGGAACAGGTGACCTGTGACCACTTGGTGGAAGCAATAAACGGCCCTTGGAGATACTCCAGCACAATGTCGTCGCTCCTATGGGATGTAGCCGATGATCGAATTTACGCCCTCGCCCCTATTAACCCCGCAAACGACAAGAAACTTACAAACCCGGGAGCGGAAGCCTTAGCCCTCTTAGGTTTAAGCCGCCATCCGGTATTCGCCGGTCGTGATAACCGTGGTCGGGATCGTACCCTCACCTCGGGATGTGAGGGACCCTGGCGAAGTAACAACACCTATACCTGGCCGATCTGGACCCAACCGGCGAGCGGCCAAGCAGTTCGATCTTTGCTTGCCCAAGTAAAGGGGAAGGTATCTGCTAACGAAAACCGTGTGGCCTGGTATCGAGGCTGGGGTGTTTCAATGGTGATGACATCAGAGATCCAGCGCTCTGATCAAGGCGGCTATGGGACCTTCAGACCACCTCAAATAACCTGGAACGAATCAAACTAGAGAAAGAAGCGAACTGGCTCACAAGATGGAGGACGTCCCGGCACTTGTTCCGGCCCGGATGGTCAATGAGTTTGAATACTGTCCTCGCCTCTTTTACCTGGAATGGGTTCAGGCCCGATTTCAAGACAATACAGACACCATCGAGGGCCGCTATGTCCACCGTAGGGTTGATGCAGGCGGAGGTCGTATCGAAGACCCTTCGGAGGAGGATCCGGTTAAGGTTGCTCGTTCGGTGATGCTCGGCTCTGAAAGTCTCGGACTGATAGCCAAAGCAGACATAATCGAAAGCGATGAAGACGGCTCGGTAGTTCCGGTTGAAGTAAAACGCGGCCGACCCCCTAAACATGGTCCGGCATGGTCACCCGAATTGGTACAGCTGTGCTCGATCGGTCTTCTACTACAAGAAGCCGGCTATAAGTGCAACCAGGGGGAGATTTTTTTCGCCGAAACCCGAGAACGCCGCACCGTTCCCTTCGACGATGCCCTGGTCTCCAAGACCTTGAACCTACTCCGCAACCTGCGAAAAGTCGCTGAGTCTACGGAAGCCCCACCACCTCTAATCGACAGCCCAAAATGCCCTAGATGCTCCCTGGTAGGAATCTGCCTACCCGACGAAACCAACCTGCACAACCAACGCAGCAAACTTCGCCCGAGACGATTAACCCCGTCTGATTCGGCCGCCCGTCCTCTATATGTAACCGAGCAGGGAGCGAAAATCGGCATAAGAGGGGGCCGTGTTCGGGTCTCTCATCGCAATACCGAAGTAGTCGAAGCTCGGGCCATAGACGTTTCCCAGATATCTGTGTTCGGCAACGTTCAGCTGTCCTCCCAGCTTATGCGAGCCGCCTTCAGTCGAGATATTACGGTTTGCTGGTTCTCCTACGGCGGTTGGTTCCAAGGTATAGCGCACGGTCTTCCTTCTAAACATGTCGAGCTGAGGCGGCGACAGGTAGGCATAGCCGCACAGGCCGGACTTCCTATTGCCAGGAAAATGATCGAAGGCAAGATTCTCAACTGTCGAACCCTGCTCCGCCGAAACGCCCGTGTCGATACCGGTAAAGTCCTGCCTCAACTTAAAGAAATTGCTGACCGAACCCGCGAAATCGAATCTGTTGAATCGCTGCTCGGGCTGGAGGGGGTTGCCGCCCGAATCTATTTCAGTGCCTTCCCTGGGATGCTCAACAATGACGAACTCGGCACATTCAACGTCAAGGGACGGAACCGCAGACCCCCGCGAGATGCCGTCAATTGTCTGCTTTCCTACGCCTACAGTCTGCTCACCAAGGATCTGACCGCCACCACCCTAGGTGTCGGCTTTGATCCCTATCTTGGGATCTACCATCGACCCCGATTCGGTCGCCCCGCCCTCGCTCTGGACCTCGCCGAAGAGTTCCGTCCGCTAATAGCCGACTCGGTGGTGCTAACAGCCATCAACAATCGGGAGATAAGATCAACCGGATTCACCGTCCGAGCCCAGGGAGTAGCGCTTACCCACAAGGCTCGACGCTCCTTCATCTCCGCCTATGAACGAAGGTTGGATCAGGAGGTGACCCATCCCACCTACGGATACAGAATTACCTATCGCCGGGTTCTAGAAGTCCAGGCTCGTATGTTGGGAGCCTATATCCTTGGAGAAATACCCGAATACGTCCCCTTTATGACGAGATGAGACAGAAGTGGCGAACCGCAAAAGATACCTGGTCGCATACGATATCCGTGAGGACAAAAGGCTGAGGATGGTATACAAAACGATGCGAGGCTACGGATGGAGATTGCAATACAGCGTGTTCATCTGCGACCTGGATTCCATCGAGTTGATAATGATGAAATCCGACCTAGGCGAAATAATCCACCACGGCTCCGACTCCATCGCCATCATCGATCTAGGATCACCCGATGAAAGAGGAAGCGACTGCTTCCAGTTCATGGGTACCAATATCGCCCTCCCCGACAGCGGACCAATAGTCGTCTGACCCATGCGAGCGCTAAAGTGATAATAGAAAACCCGTTAAGCACTCGAACACCCTCTGAAAAGGGGTTTTCAGGCTCCTTGACAACCAAGCCCCCAAGACACAAGCCGCCAAAACAGCTACCGTTCGATTCCGCCCCCAAACCGCCAGGTCAAAGGCACATTCTGAGTCGAGC